>JBAXLV010000721.1:0-1501 GCA_037134635.1 Alcaligenaceae bacterium | reverse complement strand
TAGGCACTACTTGGGCCCGTAAGCAATTCTGTGTCGCCGCGCTCTTCAATCCAAGCCCGACGCATCTCGGGCAAGCCACGGCGGATATCAATTTTGACATCAGGGTCAGTGTAGGGGCCGCTGCAGTCATAGACCGTTAACGGCGGATTTTTTTCACCACCAAACGAGGTCGAGGTATCTTCTTGTTCGATCTCGCGAAAGGGCACGCGGATATCTGGACGCGAACCGATCTCGTAGACTTTGCGTGACTTAGGCAAGGGCGCAACCGCGGCAGCATCAACTTCGGCGGTGGCAGCTAAAAATTTTGGAATGGCATTCATGGAAAGGCTCCGCTTTTTTAATTGGAGCCGAATCGGGATGGATTCCGACGTGATCGGAACGCGCTCCCAGCTTCGGCATTATCCGTACTGGTACGAAGGGACTCTCTCAACCTGGCAACCTACCAAGTACCCCCGCATAATGAGTGGAAGTATAGGATGTCTTTGAGAATTTGACACCTTCCCCCTGCGCTCAAAAGGGGGATCTGTTACAGGACAATCAAATTGTCGCGGTGCATCAATTCGCTTTCGGGCATGCTGCCCAAGATGTCGGCGATTTGGTTCGAGGCCTGACCCATGATGCGACGGGTGTCCGACGAGGAGTAATTGACCAGGCCACGGGCGCATTCTTTGCCCTTGGCGTCGACACAGGCCACCACATCACCCGGTTCAAACTCGCCCTCAACGGCACGCACGCCGACGGGCAGCAGACTTTTGCCCTCGAGTACCAGAGCCTTGATCGCGCCGGCGTCGAGCACCAGTTTGCCGCGAAGACGCAGATGATCCGCCATCCACTGTTTGCGAGCTGAAAGCACGGGGAGTTCAGCTCTCAGTTCAGAACCAATGCATTCACCTTGCGCTAAGCGCACTAAGACGTTGGGTTCGCGCCCAGAGGCAATTACCGTGTGCGCCCCACTGCGCGCGGCTCGCTTGGCGGCCAGAATTTTTGTCAGCATGCCACCTTTGCCGAGTCCGCCACCTTCGCTGCCCGCCATGGCTTCTAACGAGGAGTCACCCGCCAAACCATGCGCGACAAACAAAGCGTCAGGATTTTTGCGTGGATCCGAATCGTATAAGCCACGTTGATCTGTCAGGATCACTAACGCATCGGCCTCGATCAGATTGGTGACCAAGGCGCCCAGGGTATCGTTATCACCCACTGCAATTTCTTCCGTCGCGACCGTGTCGTTTTCGTTGACGATCGGCACAACACCCAAGCGCAGCAATGCAAACAACGTTGAGCGCGCGTTGAGATATCGTTGCCGGTTAGACAGATCTTCGTGTGTCAGTAAAATTTGTGCGGTTCGTAGGTTGTGTTTTGCAAAGGCAACTTCGTAGGCCTGTGCCAATCCCATTTGGCCCACAGCCGCAGCCGCCTGAAGCTCATGCATCAGTGTCGGGCGTTTGGTCCAGTTGAGCCGTGCCATGCCTTCAGCAATTGCACCACTTGAGACTAACACCAC
>JBAXLV010000720.1:0-1505 GCA_037134635.1 Alcaligenaceae bacterium | reverse complement strand
CTTGGCGGGCTACAAGGCGGTGTTGCTTGGCGCTCACTATTACGGCCGCATGTTTCCGATGATGATGACGGCGGCCGGCACCATCAAAGCAGCACGCGTGGTGATCTTAGGCACAGGTGTTGCGGGCCTACAAGCGATTGCCACCGCAAAACGCCTAGGCGCAGTGGTCGAGGCCTCGGATGTGCGCCCCGCTGCAAAAGAACAGGTTGAATCACTGGGTGCCAAGTTTATTGACGTACCCTTCGAAACCGACGAAGAACGCGAAATCGCTCAAGGCGTGGGTGGCTATGCCCGTCCGATGCCTGCAAGTTGGATGGCGCGCCAAGCGATCTTAGTATCCGAGCGCTGCAAACAAGCTGATCTGGTGATCTCAACGGCGCTGATCCCAGGGCGTCCTGCTCCAACCCTTATTTCAGCTGAAACTGTTCGCGCCATGAAGCCTGGTTCGGTCATTATTGACTTGGCGGTTGAGCGCGGTGGCAACTGCCCCTTGTCGCAAAAAGGATTGGTCGTGCAAGAAAACGGCGTCACCCTCGTGGGGCTCACCAACCTGCCCGGCATGGTGGCCACGGATGCGTCTGCTTTATACGCACGCAACTTACTTGATTTTTTAAAGCTCATCATCGACAAAGAAGGCAAGCTCGCGATCGCGCGCGACGACGATATCGTTCAAGCCTGCCTGGTCTGCGAAGGCGGCCAAAACTTGAGGAAGAAATAAATCATGGATGCGATTAGCCCTACCCTTGTCAATCTGATTATTTTTGTTTTGGCCATTTATGTGGGATACCACGTGGTCTGGAACGTCACCCCCGCACTGCATACACCTTTGATGGCAGTGACCAACGCGATTTCGGCCATTGTGATCGTGGGTGCCATGCTTGCCGCGGCGCTTACTGAAGGTGGCCTTGCACGCGGCATGGGCGTCTTTGCCGTGGCACTTGCAGCCGTCAATGTCTTTGGCGGCTTTTTAGTCACCCGTCGTATGCTTGAAATGTTTAAGAAAAAAACACCTAAAGCCAAACAAGACACCACCGACACCAGCAGAGGTCAAGCATGATCTCGATTAATGTCGTCACGCTGCTATACCTAGTTGCCTCTGTCTGTTTTATTCAGGCGCTTAAAGGTCTTTCACACCCAACGACCTCACGTCTGGGCAATGCCTTCGGCATGATCGGCATGGTCATTGCGGTGCTCACCACGGGCGCCCTGATCGTGGGCTTAGCCCGCGAAACGCACGCGATTACGGGTTTAGCTTGGGTATTAGTTGGGTTGTTGATTGGTGGCACGATTGGCACATTGATGGCCAAGCGCGTTGAAATGACCAAAATGCCAGAACTCGTGGCTTTCATGCACAGCATGATTGGCTTGGCAGCAGTTGCCATCGCAGTTGCCATCGTCGCCGAACCACACGCTTTTAATGTGGCCGCCGCGGGTCAACCGATTCCGGTTGGCAATCGTCTTGAGTTATTTATCGGCACCTTTGTTGGTGCGATTACGTTCTCGGG
>JBAXLV010000719.1:0-1510 GCA_037134635.1 Alcaligenaceae bacterium | reverse complement strand
GTGTCATGCTGCAGCTAGAGGCCTCTGCCGCTATTTCGGCTGCGCCTGTCGCTGTTCCTGTTTCTGTTCCTGCCGCAGTTGCCTCTAGCGCTCCCGCTCTCGCTCCCGCCGCCGTGGCTGCGGTTGCACCGCCGCCGGTTGTCGCTGCGCCAGTGCCAACAGCTGGCAAACTAGATATTCCAGCTTCGACAGTGGGTTTGCCACACGCTTCACCTTCAGTACGTAAGTTTGCTCGAGAGCTAGGTGTTGACCTGACTCTAGTAAAAGGCTCTGGCAACAAGCAACGTATCGTGCAAGAAGATATTCAGAATTTTGTCAAACACGCCTTGGCGGGTGGTTCGAGTGCAGCAGCCAGTGCGGGCAGCACCTCACTTGGTGGAGGGATCGATCTGTTGCCCTGGCCCAAAGTTGACTTCACAAAGTTCGGTTCGATCACTTCTAAGCCTTTGTCGCGAATCAAGAAGATCTCGGGTGCAAACTTGCATCGCAACTGGGTCATGATTCCACATGTCACAAATAATGATGAGGCCAATATTACTGAGCTCGAATCGTTGCGTGTCACGTTGAACAAAGAAAACGAGAAAGCAGGTATCAAAGTGACGATGCTGGCCTTTTTGATTAAGGCGGTTGTTGCAGCACTTAAAAAGTTTCCCGAATTTAATGCCTCACTCGATGGCGATAACTTGATTTTGAAAGAATATTTTCATATTGGGTTCGCTGCAGATACGCCCAATGGTTTGGTGGTGCCCGTGATTCGTGATGCGGATAAAAAAGGAATTCTTGAGCTGGCAACTGAAACCAATGAACTCGCTAAAAAAGCGCGTGATGGAAAACTGTCTCCTGCCGAAATGCAAGGCGGTTGCATGTCGATTTCTTCCCTTGGCGGTATCGGCGGCACACATTTCACACCAATTATTAATGCGCCCGAGCTCGCCATCTTGGGGGTCTCACGCTCGTATATGAAGCCAGTATGGGATGGCAAGCAGTTTGTGCCACAGTTGACGTTGCCTTTATCTTTATCTTATGACCATCGGGTGATTGACGGTGCTTCGGGCGCACGTTTTAACGCTTATCTTGGCAGTCTATTGGCGGATTTTCGCCGCATTGCGCTGTAAGGGGCTGGGATGAGCAAATTGATAGATGTTTCTATTCCGGATATTGGTGATTTTGATACCGTTGATGTGATTGAAGTCTTGGTTACAGTTGGTGACACGATCAAAGCAGAGCAAAGCCTGATTACGGTTGAATCTGACAAGTCATCGATGGAAATACCATCGAATCAAAGTGGTGTGGTCAAAACGGTGCTGGTAAAAATCGGCGATAAGGTTAAGCAGGGCACAGTGATTGTGCAGCTTGAGGCAAGCGCCGGTGGCGCTGCTGTTGCGGCAAGCTCAGCCCCAACGCCGGTCGTTGCGCCCGCGGCACCGCCAGTGCCAGCGCCAGCTTCTGTAACGGCGACCGCGCCTATGGTTGCAAGCTATGCGGGCAAGGTTGACGCCAAGTTTGATCT
>JBAXLV010000718.1:0-1514 GCA_037134635.1 Alcaligenaceae bacterium | reverse complement strand
TCACCCATATGCCAGATTTTGAAACCATTTTCGAGTTCGATGATGTAACCCATCGCTTCGCCCGCTGGGTGCGATTCATTTTTCTTTGTTTCGGGATTGTTCCAGACAATTAAAGACGAATGCTCGGCCTTCACCGCAGTCACCTTAATGCCAGGCGCCGGTTTGACGTTACCCGTTTTATTAAAACGGTGCCCCAACTCTGCAGGGATTAGGCCAAGCGTGATGAGCGGCGTGACCATGTCAGCAGGGCCATACAGTTTGGTCTTGTTCAGAATTGCCAACGCAGGTGCGTCACCCAAGTGATCAACGTGAGCATGCGTTACCAGCAAGATATCAATTTTGCCTAACGCACCAAGATCAGCCTTGTAATTAGCGGGTGCTTTTGGGCCCCCTTTGATCCAAGGATCAACCACAATCAGTTTGCCACCTGGTGACACGATGCGAAAGCCTGCTTGCCCCAGCCATTGCATTTCGACCTTAGCGCCCGCAGCAGCAGTGGTGGCCGCAGGCGCGGGCGCCTGAGCCAAAGCCAGCGAACCGAATAAGAGCGTGGCTGCCGTCAAGGCAACAGCACAAGGTGTTTTTAAGAATTGTCTAATCATTTTATGTCTGTCTCTCTTCAAGTTGACGGCCAGCGAATTCACTACAAGTACAGCAACACAGAACTAGGCGGCCACTGTTAGGCTGGTGTCGAAGTCGCTTTACGCTTTTCAAGCCAGGCATTGACTTCGCCCACCACGCCACGTCTAAAGGCAAGCACGCAAATCACAAAAATCAAACCAATCACAATGGTGACAGACTCGCCTAGGCGTTGAAACCATTCAACCCCAGTGAGTTTGGTCATCGCGGCACCAAAGTCGCCGACCATGTTTTCAAGCATCACAACAATAAAGGCGCCCAGTACAGGGCCTACCAGCGTGCCAAGGCCACCGATCAGCGTCATTAAGATCACCAAGCCCGACATCTGCCATGTTGCATCTGATAACGTCGCCGATACAAAAATGAGCATTTTGGTTGAACCGGCTAAGCCGGCCAGCAACGCAGATAATACAAAGGCTAACAACTTGAAGCGCTCGACATCGTAACCAAGCGAAATCGCACGCGGCTCGTTTTCACGAATGGCTTTGAGTACCTGACCAAAGGGCGAGTGCACAGTACGCCAGATGATGAAATATCCTAAGACAAAGAGCGCCATCACGAGGTAGTACAAATTGAGATCGTTTTTCAGATCGATCAAGCCAAACAAGACGCCGCGCGGCACGCCTTGCAGGCCATCTTCACCACCAGTGAATTTGGCTTGCAGAAAATAGAAGTAAACCATCTGAGAGAGCGCCATCGTGATCATCGCGAAGTAGATGCCACTTCTGCGAATCGCCAATGCGCCCATGATGACACCAAGTACGCCGGCGATCGCTACGCCATACAGGATGCCCAGTTCTGGCGAAAATCCCCAAGCTTTGATGGCATGTCCAGACGCGTAAGCTGCACTACCCAAAAAGGCTGCGTGGCCAAAC
>JBAXLV010000717.1:0-1514 GCA_037134635.1 Alcaligenaceae bacterium | reverse complement strand
TGGACGCAGGAAGATCTGACGCTTGAGCAGCGGTTTGAAACCGCACGCAAAGAAACCCTTGCCGCCTATCAAGAGGCGATGAATACTTGCAAGGCAATGCATCCATCTGAGCAGGCTGACTGCTCTCAGGAAGCCAAAGCACAGCTTGAACTTGAATTGGCACAACTCAAAGCCAAGGCGCGTTTTGGCTTTGAACCGAATTAATTCAGACGCCCGTGGCTGCCACCTAGGCTGAAGCGGCCGGCGCCTAGTAGCGCAATCACGAGGGCACTGATTAAGAACATACCCTGCAATTCAAGTACCCAACCACCGGTTTTAGTCAGGCTAAAGAGCTGGGCGGAATGCGCTAGATAGATGGCAAGCACCATATTGAAGACGACCGTTAAGGCCGCCGCCCGCGTCACCACGCCAACGATCAGTAAAGCTGGCGCCACGATCTCTCCGATAAACACGCCGAAAGCGATCCAGGCAGGCCAGCCTTGCGCTGAAACCAACGCGATGATGCCTTCGATGCCGTTGGCGAGTTTAAACAGACCGTGCATCATAATAAAAATACCCACACTCAGTCGTAAGAGCAGTTTGCCGATATCGTCATAATTTTTCATGGTTAGCGTCTTCAAAAGGTTTGCTGCAGTTAAGCGTCTGCGTTGGATATTAAGATTTTAGTCTAATGCCCGGGCTAGATTGTTATTTTTACCACTGAAATATGATTATTCAATGTTATGTTCAGAGAATCCGCAGGCTACTCGTAGTCGAATTTGTTAATTAAGTGCCACAACGCCAACTTTTGAATACGGTCATGATAAAAAATCGAACAACAAGCTTTTGGGGTGCTGTACTGGTGAGTCTATGCGCGGCACTCAGCTTCTTGAATGTGCAGGCGCAAAGCTTTCCCAGCAAACCGCTCAAGATTATTGTCGGCTATCCACCTGGCGGGTCAACCGATGTTCCTGCCCGAATAGTGGGCCAAAAGCTTTCAGAAGTATTAGGTCAACCCGTTGTGATTGAAAATAAACCGGGCGCGAGTGGCAACATCGGTGCAGAAATCGCGGCACGCGCAGCGCCTGATGGCTACACCATTTTTTGGGTCTCAATTGGTACGGCAGTCAGCGCTTCATTGTTTCCAAATCTTAGCTATAGCCTGTTTAAAGATTTTGTTGCCGTGTCGCAAGCAACGTCGGTGACCAGTTTTTTATTAGTGCATCCCTCTTTACCGGTCTACAGCGTCAAGGAATTGCTCGCTTATATTAAAGCGCATCCAGGCGAGCTCAGTTATAGCTCTTCGGGCACAGGGGGGTCTCCCCATTTAGCCGCTGAATGGTTTAAATCAAGAGCAGGTATCGAGTTGGTGCACATCTCGTACAAAGGGACGAGCCCTCAAATCGTGGATTTGTTAAGTGGTACGGTAAAGGTTGCATTTCCGACAATGCCCGGAATGATTGAACACGTGAAGCAGGGCAAACTCAGGGCGCTAGCCGTGACCAGCCCCGCGCGTAGCCCACTGTTACCTGATG
>JBAXLV010000716.1:0-1516 GCA_037134635.1 Alcaligenaceae bacterium | reverse complement strand
CCTTGATTTTTGAGCGTGAAAAAGCCCTAGGCTTTAGATTAGATATTCCCTCGGGAACAGCGGTTCGGTTTGAACCCGGTCAATTACGAGAAATTCAGTTAGTGCCTTATGGCGGTTTAAGACGTATTTATGGTTTTCGTCAAGCGATCATGGGTGCTTTAAAGGAGTCTGTATGAGCAGAATGAGTCGTCAAGCTTATTGTGATATGTTTGGGCCCACCACAGGTGATAAAGTTCGTTTAGGTGACAGTGGTTTGATTTTACAAGTCGAAGCGGACCGCACCATCTATGGTGAAGAAGTTAAATTTGGCGGCGGTAAAGTTATTCGTGATGGTATGGGTCAAAGTCAGGTTGATTCCTCTAAAGCGATGGACTTAGTGATTACCAATGCCTTAATCGTGGATTATTGGGGCATTATTAAAGCCGATGTCGGAATTAAAAAGGGTCGAATTGCCGCGATTGGCAAGGCCGGTAATCCTGATGTGCAACCGGGTGTGGATATTATTATCGGCCCAGGCACAGAAATCTTAGCGGGAGAGGGAAATATCTTAACGGCAGGTGGCATTGATGCACACATTCATTTTATTTGTCCGCAACAAATAGAAGAAGCGTTATCCTCTGGCGTCACCACGATGATTGGTGGCGGTACAGGCCCTGCGACCGGGACTAATGCTACAACGTGTACACCGGGGCCGTGGAACATTGAACAGATGCTGCGAGCTTTAGACGGTTTTCCGATGAACTTTGGCTTATTAGGAAAAGGCAATGCCAGTTTACCGGGCGCTTTAGAAGAGCAAGTTCGAGCGGGCGTCATGGGTTTAAAACTGCATGAAGATTGGGGGACCACACCGGCGGCGATAGATTGCTGTTTGTCAGTCGCCGAGCGTTTTGATGTGCAAGTCGCGATTCATACCGACACCTTAAATGAATCGGGTTTTGTTGAAGACACCATTGCCGCGTTTAAAGATCGCACTATCCATACGTATCATACCGAAGGGGCGGGTGGTGGCCACGCACCCGATCCAGTTCACCGAGCCGGATGACTTTGAGGCGCATGAGGCGCGCGTCTGCATTGCCGATGGCGAAATTCTGGGCAACGCCAAGCGCGTGCGCCGCTTCACCCGCGAGCAGTATTTCAAATCCATGGCCGAGATGGAGGCGCTGTTTGCCGACATCCCCTCTGCTATTGCCAACACGCTGGAAATTGCCAAACGTTGCAGCCTGACCCTGGTGCTGGGCAAGCCGCAGTTGCCCGAGTTCCCTACGCCCCTGGTGAACGGCGTGCGCATGACGCCGGACGATTACTTCCGCCACACCTCGCACGAGGGCCTGAAGGAGCGCATGCTGCACCTCTATCCGAACGCGGCCGAGCGCGAGAGTCGCATGCCCGAATACGTGGAGCGGCTGGAGTTCGAGATTGGCACGATTTTGAAGATGGGCTTTCCGGGTTACTTTTTGATCGTGGGCGACTTCATCAACTGGGCCAAGAAGAACGGCTGCCCGGTGGGGCCGGGACG
>JBAXLV010000715.1:0-1517 GCA_037134635.1 Alcaligenaceae bacterium | reverse complement strand
ACAACTAAACGCGTTAATGCGAAGATTGCACGAACGTTAATCGCAAAGACGCGATCGACCTCAGCGTCTGTGGTCTCCCACATGGGTTTGATCGGCCCCAAGGTACCCGCATTGTTCACAAGGTAGTCAATACGCCCATAGCGCTCAATCGTTGTGTCGACCAAATGCTGAAGTGCGGCCGCTTCGGTCACATCAGCCTGCAATGCCAAGGCCCGACCCGCGGTCGACGTGATCTCGGCTTGAACGGTTTGCGCGGCTGTTAAGTCGCGATCAGCAATCACCACCGTGGCACCCTGATGCGCCAACTTTAGAGCGATCGCTCGACCAATACTCGCCCCGGCGCCGGTGACAATGGCAACGCGTGATGCTGCAACCTGGTCAACACTTTGATTAGAATTTTTCATGTTTAAGCACTCGTCAATTTATTGTTATTACAAATCGTTAGCTCGAGAATCATTCGACGGCTACCCCTAAACGAGGCTCGACAATCAATCGGCGGTCGCTCCTGACGCTTTCACAGCGCCCGCCCACAAGGCGATGCCCTTCGCAACATAGGCTCGGCTGTCAGCCGGCGACAGATCTAAGGGCTCTGCTCCAAGCTTGATCAAACGCTCACGCATCCCAGGGTCTGCCAAGACCTTTCTGACTTCGCCATTCAACTTATCAACAATCGGTTGCGCCAAGCCAAGGGGCGCTAAGAAACCGGCCCAAGTCGTCGCATGAAAACCCGGTACGCCTGATTCTGCCACCGTGGGCACCTGAGGCAATGCCAGCGAGCGATGACCGCTTCCTACAACAATCAGCTTGAGCTTTCCGCTTACGACATGAGGCAACACAGCAGGTCCAGACTCGAACATCAGATCAATGTCCCCCGCCATGAGCGCCGTCATCGCGGGGGTAGCGCCCTTGTAGGGAATATGCGTCATTTGCATACCTGTCTCAACCTTCAGCAACTCCATTGTCAAATGATTCGTCAAGCCAGTTCCACCTGAACCATAATTGACCTGACCCGACTTTGACTTCACAAAAGTAATTAAATCCTTGAGCGTAGTCGCCGGAAAGTTACTTCGCACGGCAATAAACTGCGGGGCCTCAACCGTCATGACGATCGGCGTAAAGTCACGAAGTGTTTTATACGGAATATTGGGATACAAGGCCTCATTAATGGCCAAAGGCCCACTTGAGGCGAACAGCAAGTTATAGCCGTCGGGTGCCTGAGCCTTTGCTGCTTCCATCCCAATAATTCCGCCAGCGCCGGGCTTATCTTCAACCCAAAAATTCTGCCCCATTGAATCGCTCAGTTTCTGCGCAAGCATGCGTGCAATTAAGTCTGCGGTCTGGCCAACCGGAAAGGGAACAATAATTCGTACAGATCGGTTCGGATAATCAGCTTGAGCACTTGCTAAACTGGCAACCAGACTCAATAGCAATCCTAAAAGGATGTTTTTCATTTTTTGTCTCTAGTTTGATTTGTTGTTATATATGGCACAAACTCTTACATTGCCACTGTATCGTAT
>JBAXLV010000714.1:0-1522 GCA_037134635.1 Alcaligenaceae bacterium | reverse complement strand
TGGCACGTTATTTCTGAAAGGCGTAAAAATCGCAGCAATCTCAGGCAACTCGCGTGCAGCCGCTAAAAAGTTTTCAGTCGCATCCTCAAGCTTTTTAAAGTTGTTGCTGCCATCGGTCAGCATCAGTTGCATTTGAAAACCACCAGACAAGCCCAAACCAGGAATTGCCGGAGGCAGCAACACTTGCCCCTTCACGTCTTGAATCTCACGCAGCGCCACACTCATTGCCTGATAAATGGTCTTTAAGTCTTGGCCTTTGCCACGCGCATCCCAAGGCTTCAAAATGACATACATCACACCAGCGTTAGACTGCGACGCATTGTTGTTAAGCGCATTGACCCCTCCGATCGAGACGATTCGATCAACGCCCGGCACTTTTTCGATCGCGCTAACGACCTGCTGCATACCTAGCTGAGTGCGTTCAAGCGACGATGCATCAGGCAACGAAGTCGCGACAACCAGATAGCCCTGATCTTCGTTTGGAATAAAGCCCGTGGGCAATTTAATCAAACCAATAATCGCACCGACAATCAGTAAGCCCCCTACTACCGAAGCAGTTTTCCGATTATTCATCAGCCCCTGCAAAAGGTGTGCGTACCAGTTTGAAATTTTTTCAAAGTAGCGATCAAAGCCAGCATAGAACCAATTCTTTTTTTGGTTCGCCGGTTTAATCCGAATAAATTGTGCAGCCTGCGTTGGCTTAAGTGTCACGGCGTTGATACCGCTGATCAGCGCAGTGGCTGCAATGACAAGCGCAAACTGTCGATACATCTGACCAGTGATACCGGCGATAAACGAGGCTGGCAAAAATACGGCCATCAGCACCAAGGTAATGCCAATGATCGGGCCCATCAACTCGGTCATGGCATTAATTGCCCCCTCGCGCGGGGTTTGGCCATGTTCAACCTTTTTAGCCACGCCTTCGACCACCACAATGGCATCGTCGACCACGATTCCAATACACAATACAATCGCAAACAGCGTCAACAAATTAATCGAAAAACCCATACCTGCCATGCAGGCAAACGCACCAATCAAGGTCACAGGCACCGTCGTTGCCGGCACCAGGGTTGCGCGCCAGTCTTGCAAGAACAGCAGAATGACCAACAACACCAAAACACCTGCCTCGAACAAGGTGTGATAAACCTCGTTGATTGAGGCTGTCACAAACATTGTCGTGTCAAAGGGGATTTCCCATTTAATTTCTTTTGGAAAATTCTTTGAGATTTTTTCCATCTCGGCACGCACTGCCTGGGCTGTCGCAATCGCATTAGCCGAAGGCAGTTGATAGATTGCGATGCCACCCGCAGCCCGATCGTCTAGGCGAAAGAATTGGCTGTAATTCTGACTGCCCATCTCAATACGTGCGACATCGCGCAGCCGGGTCATCTCGCCCTGCTCGTCAACTTTAATCAGAATCTGCTCAAATTGCTCTGGCGTATCCATCGAGCTTGTGACGTTCAGTGTCAACAGAAAATCTTGACCATTCGGCACCGGCGGCGCACCGAGTTGGCCCGCGGCC
>JBAXLV010000713.1:0-1524 GCA_037134635.1 Alcaligenaceae bacterium | reverse complement strand
CGATATGCATGCGTATGGTGAAGAAGGCGTACGCTTTTACACCAAACAAAAATCAATCATGCAGCGTTGGCCCGAGACCATCGGCAAAGGCGCTGAGTTCGTGATGCCCACCGCGAAGTAATGCACGAATGTCTAAAAAAGCAGTTTGCCTCTTAAGTGGTGGTTTAGACTCAACCACAGTCGTCGCGATGGCTCAGCACGAAGGCTTTGAGGTCTACGCACTGAGTTTTCGCTATGGCCAACGTCATTCGATTGAGCTTGAGCGGGCAAGCGCTTTTGCAAAGCAGCGCGGTGTCGCCGGCCATGCTATTTTGGATATTGATCTGCGCAGCTTTGGTGGCTCGGCGTTGACGGCCGATATTGCTGTGCCGAAAGGTCACTCGGTTGAAGATATCAGTGCCGGAATTCCCATCACGTATGTTCCGGCACGCAATACGATATTTTTAAGTTTTGCGCTCGGTTGGGCCGAGGTCTTGGGTGCGCAAGATATTTTTGTCGGTGTCAATGCAATGGATTACAGCGGCTACCCAGATTGCCGTCCTGAATTCATTGCAGCGTTTGAGCACCTGGGCAACCTGGCCACTAAAGCCGGCGTTGAAGGCCAACAACGACTCAACATTCGCGCGCCACTCATCAACATGACCAAAGCCGACATTATTCGAAAAGGCATAGAGCTTGACGTCGATTTTTCAGAGACAACCAGCTGTTATGACCCGGCCCCTAACGGGGCGCCCTGCAAGCAATGCGACTCGTGCTTGTTACGTGCCAAAGGGTTTGCGCAGGTTGGGATAAACGACCCGCTAGACGCTAAATTCGCGTAGCAGCGGGCCTAAACAAGCGCGTCACTATTGAAGCGCTAGCGCGAAACCTGGCACGTAGGTCACTAACATCAGCACAATCAGCATGACGCCCACAAATGGCACCATCACGCGTGATACGTCGGTGAGTTTCAAACCGCTGATCGCCATCCCCACAAAAAGACAATAGCCGATCGGCGGGGCCGCCATACCGATCGCAACATTGGTCACAATAATCGCACCGAAGTGAATAGGGCTGATCGCAAAACTGTTTGCAATCGCAATGAGTAGCGGCCCAAACACGACCATGATGGCGATTTCATCCATCACGGCAGCCACCACAAAAAACACCAGATTCAATACCAACAGCATGATCCATTTTTCTTGGATGTTCGCGGCTAGCCAAGTTGCGGCCTTGGGCGCAAGTTGTTCTTGGGCAACCAAAATACCGAAGCCGGCCGAGAACACAATAATCGACATGACGATGGCCGTGACTTTAGTTGAACGCCACACGATGTCAGGTAATTCGCGCCATTTCATACGCTTTTCAATAACCGTACCAACAAACAGCGCGTACACACAACTCACGACGGCCGCTTCAGTTGGCGTAAAAACGCCCCCATAAATTCCACCTAAAACAATGGCGGGCGCAAGAAGCGCCCAAATACCATCGCGCAGGGCCGCGCGTATCTCTGCCATTGTCGCGCGCGGCTGCGTGGGGATCTTG
>JBAXLV010000712.1:0-1526 GCA_037134635.1 Alcaligenaceae bacterium | reverse complement strand
ACGGCGTACGCGACTTCTACGACAATATTTGGTTCGGCGTGTTAGTACCACCAGCGAGACCTCACTCAAGCATTAGCCAACGCAATCTCGATCTCAACGACGTTTTGCAAAGAACAGACACGACAGAGCGCTTTACCTCGTTAGGCCTCGAGATCGCAGGAGGAAGCTCTGAGCACTTTTCTAACCTAATCAATGCAGACATCGAGCGACTAAGTCGATTAGTCAAGGCGGTAAATATCAGGACCTCGCCTTGAACATCCATCAAGTCCTCGCACTGAACATCCATCAAGACTACGCCTTAAACGTCGTTTCACGATTCGCTTGGCCGCTCGTCTTCACTCAATGCCCCAATACGGGCGCGCCTATATGATTGATCTTGTGCGTTGCAGCAGAGCGTTTCATAGGCCGATTTTTGAAAGTCGTACACTCTGTTCATTAATCTCAACGCTAGCGACCCGTGAAACACCTCTTACTTGCCCTTGGGGCAATGTTTTTTCAGCAAACCTTTATCGCACTCGGGCGAGCCTTACCCGCGGTGTTGGCACCGGCCATGATTTCAGATCTCAGGCTGGATTCTGCCTGGATCGGGGTGTACTTCTCAATTTCAGCGGTCGCCTCTCTGGCCACCCAATTGGGCTGCGGCAGCTTCATCATTCGCTACGGCTCTTTAAGAATGAGTCAGGTAGCCCTAGTCATGTTGGCGCTCGGAATGGCGCTGTCCACACTTGGCACTCCGTTGATGCTCGTGCTCTCTGCGCTCATTGGTGGCGGTGGCGCTGCCGTTTCAACCCCGTCTAGCTCGCACTTACTGGGGCGTGTCTCCCCCCCACGCTATATGCCTTTGGTCTTCTCACTCAAGCAAACCGCCGTGCCAGCCGGCCTTTTGCTTGCCGGTTTATTAGGGCCGCAACTGACCGAGGCTTTTAATTGGCATTACGCCATGCTCTTCGCGGCACTTAGCTGCATCATCTTTACCGTCATGCTGCAACCTTTGCGCAAACTATTCGATCAGGATCGGGTTCCAACGCGCACATTTCATTTGTCCGATTTTGGACAGACACTCAAGTCTGTGTGGGGCACACAGGCGTTGCGTAACCTTTCCTATACTTGCTTTGCGTTTAACGCAGCACAAACCATCTTTACCGTTTATTTTGTCGTGTATCTCACGTCGCTGGGATATACGCTCGTGGCGGCAGGCTTTGTTTTTTCGACTGCGGTCGCGATTGCCGTCCCCGGTCGTATCGTTTGGGGTCTGCTAGGCAGCGGCTATATTCAACCGCGAATCGTGATGGCTATTTTGGCAATTGGCATGGCCGTTAGTATGGTGTTGCTCAGTTTGTGCCAGGGGGGTTGGCCCACAGTTTTGATCGGCATTATTGCAGCGATTATTAGTGCAACGGCCTTGTCCTGGCACGGCGTATTGCTTGCCGAAACCGCGAATGCAGCGCCTGAGGGTATGAGAGGCGCTGTCACGGGTGGCGTCTTGTCCTTTGGACAACTAGGCGCGCTCACCGCTCCAACGATCT
>JBAXLV010000711.1:0-1533 GCA_037134635.1 Alcaligenaceae bacterium | reverse complement strand
TTGAAGCGGCATACCCAACCTGTGCTGCACCAGACCAACGAATCCCAGAAATCGATGCGATATTCACGATTGAACCCGCACCTTTTTCAAGCATCACAGGCATCACATGCTTACACATCATGAACACTGTTTTAAGATTGAGGTCCATCTGAGCATCCCAGTTTTCTTCGCTCAGCGTAATCGGACCACCAGGTGAGCCGCCTCCAACGTTATTCACCAGAATATCAATACCACCGTATTGTTTAACGCAAGCAGCTACCAGAGCTGGGATCGCCTTGCTATCCAAAACATTACATTGATAAGCCGTGACCTCACCACCCTCTTGAGCAATCAACGCAAGGGTTTCTTGCATCGTGCTTAAATCTTTATCAACCGCAAACACGCGGGCGCCCTCTTGGGCAAACCTGACTGCGATCGCACGGCCATTACCCCAGCCTGGTCCGACGCAACCCGCCCCGGTTACCAGCGCCACTTTGCCTTCTAGTCGTCTTGTCATTTTTATTTACCGATAATGAATGATTGATTGAGTCAGGCACCTTGAAGTCAAGTGCCGCTTGGACCAAAGGTCGTGTAGCCACCATCGACCACGATTTCGGTTCCTGTAATAAAGGCGGCCTCGTCCGACACTAGAAATAAGACAGCGTGAGCGATGTCCCAGCCCGTACCCATCCGGCCAATCGGCACCATAGCATTGCGCTTTGCAATTAACGACGCAGCATCCGTTGCGGACAACTGCTTCGTCAAGCGATGTTCAACCAAAGGCGTATGCATCAGCCCTGGAACAACCGTGTTGCAACGGATTCCCTTTTTTGCATAGGCACCCGCTGTTGAACGCGAGAACTGGATAATGCCGGCCTTACTCGAACTATAGGCAACGTGGGTGCGATCCTTCGAATTGCGCAAGCCCGCGACCGACGATATATTGATAATGACACCCTTGCCCTGCGCTTCCAGAACTGGAATCACGTGTTTGCAGCCAAGGAAAACCGTCTTGAGGTTGAAATCAATCTGACGGTCCCACGCTTCTTCGGTCATCGTCACAGGGTTACCTGGTTCTGACCCACCCACGTTATTAATTAAGATATCAACGCGTTTGAAACGATCAAGACAGGCTTCAACCATTTTTTTAACGGCGGCTGAATCCAACATGTCGCAAAGATGCGTCGCGCAAACAAAACCTTCATCCTCGATCGTCTGCCGCGTTTGTTCAACAGCTTCTTTCACCACATCAACTAAAAAGACTGAAGCGCCCTGCCGCGCCAAGAGCACCGCCGTGGCTCTGCCGTTCCCCCAGCCAGGGCCCACTGAGCCTGCGCCTGTCACGATTGCGACCTTTCCCGTTAAGTTCAGCATGTCATCTCCAGTGAATATTTTTTTAAGGGCTCAGTTTGCCAGGCACATCAGACGGAACAGCTTTTCGCTGCTTATTTAAAAAAATGAAACGGTCGAACGAATCAATTCTCGTGGCACCAGACACGAACTGAGGCCAACCACTGGTCGCACTCTAGACCCGGGCGCACTCGTCGCCCACTT
>JBAXLV010000710.1:0-1533 GCA_037134635.1 Alcaligenaceae bacterium | reverse complement strand
AACAATATGGCCTATACCTGGATTCAGGCTGCTGAACGCCTAGGCTTTACGCTGCACGTTTCTGCCCCGGCGGGCTACGCACTCGATCCAAAAAGACTGACTTCAGTCCGACCCGGCATCGTCAAAGAGTTTGCGAATCCTCATGATGCCTGCAAAGGTGCGCATTTAGTCACCACCGATGTTTGGACCAGCATGGGCTACGAAGCCGAAAATGAAGTGCGTCGCGCGGCGTTTGCTGACTGGTGTGTGGATCAAGACATGATGGCTCAAGCCACGCCTGAAGCTCTTTTTATGCACTGCCTGCCCGCACATCGGGGTGAAGAGGTCACCGCTGAAGTCATCGACGGCCCTCAAAGTGTCGTTTGGGACGAGGCCGAAAATCGATTGCACGTACAAAAAGCTTTAATGGAATTTTTACTGCTTGGGCGCCTATAGGCTTGCCCTAGCAGGCTTCCGTTAAAATATTTTTTCTTCTGTTAATTATTTCGTTAAATTTAGAGCATCTTATGAGCGATATCAAAAAAGTAGTCTTGGCCTATTCGGGTGGTTTAGACACCTCGGTCATTCTGAAATGGTTACAAGACACCTATCAATGCGAAGTGGTCACGTTCACCGCGGATATCGGTCAGGGTGAAGAACTCGAACCCGCACGTGCTAAAGCAATCAAATTTGGTATCAAACCTGAACAAATCTTTATCGATGACCTGCGTGAAGAGTTTGTTCGGGATTTTGTTTTTCCAATGTTTCGCTGCAATACCGTCTATGAAGGTGAATACCTGCTGGGCACCTCTATAGCGCGACCTCTTATTGCCAAGCGCCAGATTGAAATCGCTCGACTGGTAGGCGCGGATGCCGTCTCGCACGGCGCAACCGGCAAAGGCAACGATCAAGTCCGTTTCGAGCTTGGCTACTACGCCCTCGAGCCCGGCATCAAAGTGATCGCG
This sequence comes from Alcaligenaceae bacterium, assembly GCA_037134635.1. GTDB lineage: Bacteria > Pseudomonadota > Gammaproteobacteria > Burkholderiales > Burkholderiaceae_B > Zwartia. Next base: position 589 of record JBAXLV010000710.1, on the reverse strand, counting down.
CCCTGGCGAGAGTGGGATTTGGTCTCGCGTGAAAAATTGTTGCAATATGCAGAGGCTGCAGGCATCGCCATTGACATGAAACACAAGCAAGGCGGTGCGCCTTATTCAATGGATGCCAATCTCTTGCACATTAGCTTTGAGGGTCGTCATCTTGAAGATCCCAAGGCCGAAGCTGAAGAAACCATGTGGCGCTGGACGGTATCGCCCGAAGCGGCCCCTGACAAAGCCGAATATCTGGATCTTGAATTTGAAGGTGGCGATGTCGTTGCACTGAACGGCGCGCGCTTGTCGCCAGCACAGGTACTAACACAACTCAATGAACTGGGGGGCAAACACGGCATCGGCCGTCTTGATCTGGTCGAGAATCGCTATGTCGGGATGAAATCACGTGGCTGCTACGAGACCCCAGGCGGCACAATTTTGCTCAAAGCGCATCGCGCCATCGAGTCGATCACGCTTGACCGCGAAGTCGCGCATCTTAAAGATGATTTGATGCCGCGTTATGCCAGTCTGATTTACAACGGCTATTGGTGGTCGCCCGAGCGTCGTGCGATTCAGGCCTTAATTGACAGCACGCAAAAAGAAGTCA
>JBAXLV010000709.1:0-1536 GCA_037134635.1 Alcaligenaceae bacterium | reverse complement strand
CGACCTCACCATCTTTGAGTCGCTGTTTAAAAAAGCCCAAAGCAATGTAGCCCCAAATATCACGATTCAAATCGATCAAAATCGTATTGGTTCGCGCCACCGCATCAAAAAGTGCAGCCATCCAATCATGAGGCTCAATCTGAATCGTATGGGCATTTTGTTTTAACCCAAGTCCACCCAGAACCTTGCCACTAAAAGACGCCCAGTCAATCTCAGGATAGGCCGACATATGGGCGTTGTAGTTACCGGTTGCACCATTCATTTTGGCAAGTGGCACCACAGCTTCAATATTGGCAAGCGCCGCTTGCAAGCGTGCAGCCACGTTGGCAAACTCTTTACCCAGCGTGGTTGGCGTGGCCGGTTGGCCGTGCGTGCGCGCCAGCATCGGCTGGCCTGCTTGGGTGTGCGCAATATGCTTGACCGCAGTCAACAGTTTTTGCAACTGAGGCACCACAACCTGATCGCGCGCGCGACCTAACATCAAGGCGTGCGAAGTATTGTTGATGTCTTCAGACGTGCACGCAAAATGAATAAATTCGCCGGCCGCCTCAAGTTCAGCATCGCCCGCAACCTGCTCTTTTAACCAATATTCAACCGCTTTAACGTCGTGATTGGTCACGCGCTCGATCTGCTTGATGCGATCAGCATCTGCCTCTGAAAAGTTGGACACAATTTCTTGCAAACGAGCGCGCGCTTTAGGTGAAAAGGGTTTTAACTCACTGAACCCAGCTTCAGACAGCCCAACCAGCCAGGCGATCTCGACTTCAACCCGATGGGCCATAAAACCCGCTTCAGACAATAAGGGGCGCAAAGCTTCACAGCGCGAGGCGTAGCGTCCGTCTAAGGGCGACAAGGCATTTAAAGCGCTGAGCTCAGGGTTGGTTTTCATATAAGATTTTGACCAAAAAACGACAAAAAAGATAAAGATCAGTTTATCACCCCGGTTTATACGCCTAATGGTGCATCAAGCCTTAAACTGTCTCTTGACTCAAAATTGCTTCATGCCTCAGACCTATGAAACTGCTTTCCTCACCCACTAGCCCCTACGTACGCAAGGTACGTATTGTGTTGATTGAAAAAAAACTTGATCATCAGCTAGAAAATGCAAATGTTTGGGATGCAGACACCCGAATCCAAGAACACAACCCGCTGGGTAAAGTGCCCTGCCTCGTCACCGATGACGGCAGCGCCCTGTTTGATTCTCGCGTCATTGTTGAGTATCTGGACACCCTTTCACCCGTTGGCAGTTTGATCCCCAAAAGTGGTCGCGAGCGCGCGGCCGCCAAATGCTGGGAAGCTTTGGCCGATGGCACCCTTGATGCCAGCATTACGATCGTCAAAGAGCTACAACGGCCTGTTGCGCAGCAAAGCCCCGAGTGGATTGAACGCCAGTACGGCAAGATGGACGCTGCCTTGAACATGATGGAAAAAGGCTTAGGCGAACAAAGCTTTTGTATGGGGGTGAGCTATACCCTGGCCGATATCGCAGTAGGTTGCGTCTTGGGTTATATGGACTTGCGTTTTGCCCATATCGAC
>JBAXLV010000708.1:0-1539 GCA_037134635.1 Alcaligenaceae bacterium | reverse complement strand
CATCAAACTTTAGCTTGCCACCAGGAAAATAATCCGCAGGGCCATTGCTCATGTCCATCTTTCGTAGTGCATCGGCGACGGCTTCGCGATCGGCCTTACCTGCGGCTTCGAGTGCGGCCTTAAAGATCCACATATCGCCGTAGGTTGTCACAAAATGCTGTGTCGCCCAAGGCTGCCCACTTTTCTTTTTAAACTCTTCAATCATGGGTTTTTGTGCACTTGTCGTCCAGTTCGCCACTACTGACATGACGCCTTCAAGTTGTTCAACATTCATGTTGGTCAACAGATCCGGATCTAGAATCGCTGCGCCATTCGAGATCGTAGGCATCTTACCTTTGCCAATACCAAACTCATTCATTTTTTCAAGCAAGAGCTTTGCGTCAGGGATCGCCGTGGGCAAGAGCAAAAGAATGTCAGGCCGCTTTGATCGAACGCGTTGAATGAGCGGCGTCGCGTTGGCAAGCGGCGGTGTAAACACCTCATCTACGACAAGCTCTAGCCCAAGATTAGCGAGTTGGGTCTCTTTGATAGGTTTGACAAAAGACACTGACGCAGCAGTGTTATCCATCACAATACCAATCGTTTTAGGTTTTTTACCTGTCGTTTTTTCGGCAAGTGCAACGAGCGCGGGTAAAGAACCAGCAGCTTGTGCATCACCCGTGGCAGACGTTTGGAAAACGTATTTGAACCCGCGCGTGGTGATCGAATCTGCATAGGAAAAAGTTAGTACTGGCAACTTTGCGCGCTCGGTCACCTCTGTAATCGCGAGGGTAAACGAGCTCAGATATGCGCCTGTCGCGCCAACGAGATTGACACCATCTGCGACCATACGCTGTGCGGCATTTTTAGATTTTTCAACACTTTCACCCGCATCAAACACTGCAAGTTTGAGCTTTGCACCATTTAATGACTTGATGCCACCCTGAGCGTTGATCTCTGAAATCGCCAGATCAGCGGCGATCTTCATCACCTCGCCTTGCCGAGCCCACGGGCCAGACATTGGCGCGATTAAGCCGATTTCAACGTCTTTTGCTTGGGCCAGCGCAGCGCCTGAAGTGGCCAGCGCGGCGACCGCGACAGCAGTACTAAGAAACAATCTTCTTGACGCGTTTTTCTTGGTTTGTGACATGTGTCTCTCCTGGTGTTATAAATATTTTCTACATTCCCAAATACGCACGACGTACCCGATCATTACTCTTTAATTCATCCGGGGTGCCCTCAAGCACGATTTTCCCAGACTCTAAAACATAGCCGCGATCGGCATAGTGCAACGCTTCAGCAACGCGTTGTTCAACTAGCAGTACGGTCAATCGCATCTCGCGATGAATAGTAATGATTCGCTCAAATATTTCGTCAGCTATTGTCGGAGCGAGGCCCATCGAAGGCTCGTCAAACATTAATAATTTGGGAGACGAAGCAATACCACGCGCAATCGCTAGCATCTGCTGTTGACCGCCAGACAACGCGCCTGCCTGAGATTTTTGTCGCTGAGCCAAAATAGGAAACCAAGAGAATATCTTTTCGATATTATCTTTCCAT
>JBAXLV010000707.1:0-1542 GCA_037134635.1 Alcaligenaceae bacterium | reverse complement strand
AGTGCAATGACTACTGGTTTGGTGTGTCATACCAAAACGACGCTTTTCACGAGGCAGCAGGTAAAGTCGCCGCCGACCGTGGTTTCAAAAAAATGGTCATCATTGCCCCTGATTATCCAGCAGGTAAAGATGCTTTAAATGGTTTTAAGCGCGGCTACAAACTTGCGCCAAACCAAGAGGTATACACCAAGCTTGGCCAGATTGATTACGCCGCTGAGTTGGCTCAAATTCGCGATACCAAGCCAGACGCGCTCTACATCTTTTTGCCAGGCGGGATGGGGATCAATTTTGTGAAGCAATTTGTTTCAGCGGGATTGAACCAAAGCGTTAAGTTGGTGGGCCCAGGGTTCTCGGCGGATGAGGACGTGATTCAGGCGGTCGGCGAGCCGTTAATCGGCATGTTTAATACTGCGCAATGGGCGCACGATTTAGATAATGCGCAGAACAAAAAATTTGTTGCTGCTTTTCGCGAAGCCTACCCAGGTCGCAATCCGTCGGTTTATGCCGCACAAGCTTACGACACCTTGATGTCGATTGACGCAGCGGTGAAAGCTACGGGTGGAAAAGTCGCTGATCGTGAGGCCGTGATCGCTGCCTTGAAAAAAGCAGACTTTCCCTCGGTGCGTGGTTCATTTAAGTATGGCGTGAATAACTTTCCGATTCAGGCTTTGTACGTTCGCGTGGTCGAAAAAGGTGCTGATGGCCGGATCACAAATAAGTTAGTTGGCAAAGTGTTCGACTCGTACCAAGACGTTTACGTGGGCGAATGCAAAAAGTAAGTTTCGCAGCTCGGCAAACGGTGTCTCGATGAGCAGCACGCTGATTGCCGAGCAGCTGCTCAATGGTTTGCAGTTTGGGTTGATGCTGTTTTTGATTGCAGCGGGCTTGACGCTGGTGTTTGGGATTTTAGATATCTTGAACGTGGCGCATGGCTCACTGTACATGGCCGGTGCTTACGTCGCGGCCCAGACCATGCAGGTCACGGGTTCGTTTGTGGCAGCAGTGGTGATGGCGGCTGTCATCACGGGCTTGGTCGGCTTGGTGCTTGAATTGATTTTGGTGCGCAAGTTGGTGGTGCGTGACCATCTGGCTCAAGTACTTGGTACGTTCGCCGTGATTTTGATTTCGAATGACGTCGTCAAAATGATCTGGGGCCCCGCCCCCATGATGATGAATATGCCCTCTGGGCTATCAGGGCCGGTGCAACTGTCGTCTGATTTCCTTTACCCCGCTTATCGCTTGCTCATTATTGCCGTTGGGCTGGCGGTGGCACTTGGGTTGTATGTGTTTGTAACTAAAACGCGCGCCGGGGTGTTGGTACGCGCCGGTGCCTCTAACCGACAGATGGCCACGTTAATGGGTGTGCGGGTGCCCCTGTTATTTCTAGGCGTGTTTGTGTTGGGTGCAGTCTTGGCGGCCTTGGCAGGTGCCTTGCTAGGGCCGATCACGGCCATCCAGGCAGGCATGGGCGAGCAAATCTTGATCTTAGTCTTGGTGTGTATCGTGATTGGCGGTATTGGCTCGATGCGTGGCGCGTTTGTA
>JBAXLV010000706.1:0-1543 GCA_037134635.1 Alcaligenaceae bacterium | reverse complement strand
CGTCATGGCGGTTGGTGGTATTGCCTCGTTGGTGAGCCAGACTTTCATTTCTGGTTCTTGAATAATTCGATTGATCTCTTTGTTTAAGCGCGCAACCAAAACGTCTGGCAGACCTTTTGGCGCAAAGATGCCAAGCCCATCAATGAGTTTGACGCCAGGTACCGCGCGCTCATTCACGGTTGGCAAGTTGGGTAAGCTAGGTGAACGCTCGCCATTGACTAAGGCGACAGCCCGCGCCCGACCATCAGCGACATAGGGCTTTGCAAAAAGCCAGGTGGCCAGCATGACATCCACACGACCACCTAGAAAGTCAGCCATCGATGCGGCTCCACCTTTGTAGGGAATATGCACCATATCGAGCTTACCGAGCGTATTCATTTGTTCGATCAAGAGGTGGTATGAGCTACCGACTCCAACACTCGCAAAACTAATTTTTTGCGGATTCGCGCGTGCGTAGGCTACTAACTCTTCGATCGTTTTGTATGGCAGATCTGGTCGCACCAGCATGGCGACAGTCATTGGCCCAACCGCAGCGACGGGCATCAGCTTATGTTGCGCCTCGGTGACTGAGTCAATCATGATGTTGCCGTACGAGGTAAACAGAATAGTCCCACCATTGGGCTGCGCGTTTGACACATAGGCGGCACCCAAATTTGCGCCAGCGCCCGCCTTGTTCTCAATCACGACCGGCACGCCCAAGGCAATGCCGAGTTGATTGCCAAGGCGGCGGCCGACCGTGTCGGTAATGGCGCCCGGTGGGTAAGGCACGATGAGCGCAATCTGTTTGGTTGGCCAGGGGGCCTCGTCTACAGCTTGTGCGGTTTGGATCAAACTACCTTGAGCGAAAAGCAGCACCAATGCAAGCGTGCTGCGCACGATGAATGCGTGAAGCATATTTAACTCCTAAGACCTACCCACTTTTTGAATTGCTTGAATTTTGTTTGAATAATTGACCAGAGCAATGCGTTGGCTGAGAGCGCTTCGTTGACAGGTTCAGGCGTGGCGTTCGGTGCAGAGGATGCAGCACTGGATGCGGTCGTGCTGGTCGATGTTTCTTCCGCGGTTGTGCTCACTTCTCGACTAAATTCTTCAGCGCAGCGTTGTGCAAAGACATCCATTAAGGCTTGGGTGACCGCGATGCCACCGGTGCTGCCGAAATCGGCTAACACACCACCAAGTTCGGCCTCGGACGTGAGCGCTACGATACTTGTGGGTGTAGTGGCCGAGGTGTCGTCGCGTACGGTGTACACCACGTTGACCTCAGCACGCGCGCCGGCGCGCATGTCTGCGGCACCGCGCACATGTAGTTTGCCAGTTAAAGACTCTAAATCGACCGAGGCGGTGACTTTGCCTTTGAACTTGATTTTTTTGGGTCCAAAAGCAACCAGCATCCCACCCAGATAGTTGCCATCGTCGTCGCGCCCATCGATGCTGGCGCCCGGCATGCACTTGACCATTCGTTCGACTTCAGCAAAACGCTCAAGCACCGCGCGGGGTTGCCCCGGAACGCGAAATTCTCCTTCGAAGCGCATGCTTAAGCGCC
>JBAXLV010000705.1:0-1549 GCA_037134635.1 Alcaligenaceae bacterium | reverse complement strand
TTGGCGATATGCTTGAACGCTGGTCAAATCATCTCTTCGTATCCACACCACATCACGTCATGAATCGCTCAGGACGGGAACGCTATTCAATCCCAGTTTTTTATGATCCTGGTTATGATGCAGTCATCAGTTGCTTACCGAATTGCGCCTCTGCTGAAAATCCTGACCAGTATCCTCCCATTGTGGCTGGCGACTACATTACAGCGCGGTACGATGGAACTTACGCTTATCGCCAAAATAAAAAAGAGAGTCAATCGTGACCGGCCTGTTCTTTAATAAGCAAAGCCTCAAGCGTGTTATCCGTTCACTGATCAACCCCTCAGTGCGCGCAATGCTCACAGCGTTTGTGTTGGTGACTTGCTTAGCGGGCAACCTCGCCGCGCAGGAGTTTCCCAGCAAACCAATTCGAATTTTAGTTCCTGCTCCACCAGGCGGCGGCTCAGACACTAACGCTCGTATGGTTGCGATCCATATGACCCAAACGCTTGGCCAGCCAGTCATCGTCGAAAATCGACCAGGCGCGAGCGGGATTATCGCCGATATGGCTGTTGTACAAGCAAAGCCCGATGGTTACACCGTGTTGTACGAAATCTTTTCCTTCGCCGTCAATCCAAGCATGCGAGCGATGCCGTTTGACGCGACCAAAGATCTTCAACCCGTTTCGCAAGTCCTGAATATGACAAATATTCTGGTTGTGCCCGCCGCAGCACCTTACCAAACCCTACAAGAGTTTTTAGCCTACGCGCGCGCGCATCCGGGCGAACTCACCTACGCGTCTTATGGCAATGGAGGCACAGCGCATCTGGCTGGCGAAATGCTAGCGCGTGATGCAGGCATCAAATGGCTACATGTTCCGTATAAGGGAGGTGCCCCTGCGGTAGCCGATTTGTTAGCCGGACAAGTCTCTGCGTATTTCGCCAACCCTATTTCTGGTTTACCGCACATTCAATCGGGTCGCCTACGCGCGCTCGCCATTACATCGCAAAAACGTTTGGAGGCTTTGCCAAATGTTCCGACCTTCATCGAAAGTGGTTTGCGTGACTTTGAAGTTTTAGAGTGGAACGGGATGTTTGTCCCTGCTCAAACCCCGACCGCCATTGTGCAAAAATTAAATGAGGCGATTGTGCAAGCGTTGGCATCACCTGACATTCGAGGAAGAATGACAAAGGTCGGCATTGAACCCGTTGGCAACACACCAAGCGAATTCGGCGCTTTTGTCAATGCCGAGATCCTACGCTGGGCTCAACTCGTTAAAGCAAACAATATCAAGCCAGACTAGTTTGCCCGTGACAACTTTACTGGTCTATCTTTAAAATCCGCCGTGACTGCCCGATAAAAAGCGTATCGTAAACTCATACGTTACGCGCTCAACCCAAGTGCACGTTCGACACTCCTGACCAGATGCACAAGTCTTGGACCAAGATTTTTTTGTAATTCTGTTTCAGCCACTGCATAGGTCGCCACCGTCAAGTTAAACGCCAAGTGGACACCGTTATAAGCTGTTGACAGGGGCACCGCTACGGCTGCCAACGGCGCCTGCCAATCGCCG
>JBAXLV010000704.1:0-1554 GCA_037134635.1 Alcaligenaceae bacterium | reverse complement strand
ATTGATGAAATAAAAAATAAAGTAAAAGAAATTAGTCTAAAAATAAATTTAGATCCTCTACAAACAGATTAAGATATTAACCATAGAAAGATCAAAGACTAAATAAAAATTTAGCAAACCAAAATGAAAATCAAATTTAAAATATTAAAACTGATAATTAATAGTCTATAGCTATTTCATAATATCAAAAATTATTAAATTGGTTTAAAAAACCATCTATTGTTGAGACACATCAAATATTTTTTCAATCGCGTAGCGATATTGCAACATGACCGACAAACGACTGTAATCGCTTGTACCTGGCTCTGCCACCATTCGATCTACGACCTCACGCTGCAACATAAAGTGCTGATCTTCGATCCGATCCGCATAGTCAACAAGCGCAAACAGCAAGGGGGTCGAAATGTTGTAGGGCAAGTTACCCACAATGCGCAAGCGCTCTCCAAACTGTGTGAAATCAACACTTAAAACGTCGGCTTGTACGATGGGCAACTGCAATTCAGAAAATCGTTGCCGTAATCTTGAGGCTAAATCGCGATCGAGTTCAATGACGGTCAGTGCATTCAGCCGCTCGAGAAGGGGACTCGTCAGTGCACCCAAACCAGGGCCAATTTCGATCATCCGATCGTCGCGAGCGGGATTAATCGCTCGCACGATGGCGTCAATGACACCCAAGTCAACTAAAAAATTCTGACCAAACCGCTTACGCGCTTGATGCGCTGTCACGCTTTAGTCCTTTACCTGACGTTGGCTTTTTTCTAGGCGGTTATCGATATAAGACTGATTACGCACCTGTTGCATCCAAGACTCAAAGGCAGCTTCTGATCTTTGCAGGAAGAGGCGTTGACGAATCTGATTACGCTGGAACTGATCCGCCATATCTTGAGTACGACGCTCATCAACCACAATGAGGTGCCAGCCGAACGAAGTTTGCACAGGCTCACTCACCTCGCCGATCTTGAGCGCTTTCATTGCATTCTCAAACTGCGGTACCGTTTCACCTGGATTGAGCCAACCAAGACTGCCGCCTTGCGGTGCCGAAGCGTCGTTCGAAAACCGCTTAGCTAAATCAGAAAAAGACTCGCCGCCTATCACACGCTCTCGCACTTGTTCTAGCCTTTGCTTAGCAATCTCGGGCGTGACCACGGCCGTCGTCTTGATCAAAATATGCCGCGCTCGCGTTTGCTCAACTAACATGGGCCCCTGTGGTCCTGAAACACCCGCGCCAAGCGTAGGTGCTGGCGTCGGTTGCGCAACAGGTTCTGGAGGAGGCTCACCACCCGCACGGCCGAGTACTTTTAAAATGTGAAACCCATTACCGCTTTGAATAATATTGCTGATCTGACCATCCCCAACTCCGGCCACAGCTTTTAAAAACAAGTCGGGCCAATCTTTAACCAGGCGTCCACCCAAGTCACCGCCGCGACTGGCCTCGGGCCCATCAAAACTTGCTTTGGCAACGGCCTCAAAGCTTTCGCCTTTACGCAACCGCGCCAAAAGCGCCTGCGCCTTATTGCGCAAGACCTTCACCTCATCCTCAGTTGAGTCTTCAGG
>JBAXLV010000703.1:0-1565 GCA_037134635.1 Alcaligenaceae bacterium | reverse complement strand
TTTACCTTTTGGGTAAATCACAGACGGTGATTGTGCGAGCGGGTTGCAGGTTGGACGACCGTCGGCTTCGAGCATGTCCATGGTGGCGAGTGAGGGGCCGCTACCGGCTGGTGCGATGATGGCGACGATGTCTTTGTTGTCTAAAATGCGGCGCATGTTTTGCACGGCTTTGTCTGGCACCAGTTGATCATCCATGGCTTCGGCGAGTTCAATTTTTCTGCCGTTGATCCCACCTTTTTTATTCCACTCATCGATGGCAAGCACAACGCCTCGTCGATTGCCCTCACCAAACTCGTTGAACGGCCCAGTGAGAGCGGTTGTCATACCAAGCTTGATGGTTTGTTGCGCACTGGCGACTGGGCTTGCTAACAATAGCGCTGCAGCGATCAGGGTCAAACTGCTATAACTTTTAGAGCTAGTCATGTGGGTCTCCTTGTGGTCTCGTATTTAAGTCGCATCGATGGCGACCTAATTTCTAGTATTTTTTGTATTCTGCCTGAAATTTGCGAAACGTGGTGAGACTTATTTCGATATGTCGAACTGCTAGAGCAGCTGAGCGCGGGCAAGTGCCCGGACAGCATCCGGTAAGCATCAGGTCATTGCTAGGCCAGCGCAAGCCAAATGTTTAAATAGAAGTTACCCCTATTTTTGGCAAACTAGGCCACCGTGAAAGCCTTTTACTCAGATCATTTCGTTTTGCCGTTGCCCACAGGGCACCGCTTTCCAATGTCCAAGTACCGGCTTCTGCGCGACGCGGTGAGTGCTGAGGGCAACATTGAGTTGAACGAAGCGCCGGCGGCGACAGATACTCAAATCTTGCTCGCGCATTCCCCGCGATATCTGCAGGCCGTTATACGAGGCGAACTCAGTTCAAAAGAGCAACGCGAGATTGGTTTCCCCTGGAGCCCAGAAATGGTTGAGCGTTCACGTCGCTCGGTGGGGGCCACAATTGCGGCCTGTGCGGCTGCAAGTGTTGACGGAATTTCAGTCAATCTTGCCGGTGGTACGCACCACGCGTATCGCGAGCGCGGCAGTGGCTTTTGTGTGTTTAACGATGCAGCGATTGCTGCAAAGGTTTTACAGAAAACCAGCAATCCAAAAGCGAAGATTGCGATCATTGATTTGGATGTGCATCAGGGTGATGGCACCGCGTCGATCTTTCAAGACGACCCGACTATCTTTACGTTATCTCTACATGGCGCTCGCAACTACCCGTTTAATAAACAACAGAGCTCGCTCGATGTGCCCCTGCCTGATGGCTGTGAGGATGAGGCGTACCTTACGGCTCTAGCTGCGGCGCTAGAGCAGGTCAACGCACGGTTTGAGCCTCAGTTCGTGCTGTACCTTGCGGGTGCTGATCCCCACGAATCAGATCGGTTAGGACGCCTAAAGGTCACGAAGGTGGGAATGGCCACTCGAGATCTGATGGTGATGCAGTATGCGCAAAGTCAACGCTGCCCGCTGGCGATCATGATGGCTGGAGGGTATAGCACCGACGTGAACCAGATTGTTGAGATTCATTTGCAAACAGTCCGTCTGGCCGCCGCGCAGCGCAAGGCGGCCTG
>JBAXLV010000702.1:0-1569 GCA_037134635.1 Alcaligenaceae bacterium | reverse complement strand
ATTTTTAGCGCGGCGTGTGCCGCGTTTGCACCGCAGGAGCCCTAATGCAAACTACTACAAATCCAGTCGAGCGCGCCGCCGTCCCCCAATTTATTGCCACGGCAGCACCGATCAGCGAAGCCGCCTGGACGCAATATCACATCATTCGCCGTAATGGCGCGGTGGTCAATTTTGAGCCTAGCAAAATTGGCATTGCCATGACCAAGGCCTTTTTGGCCGTCAATGGCGGGCAGGGCGCAGCGTCAGCGCGCGTGCGTGAACTTGTTGACTCACTGACCCACCAGGTCGTAGCCGCCCTGATGCGCAGCCGCCCCAACGGAGGCACCTTTCATATAGAAGACATCCAAGATGCCGTTGAGCTGTCACTGATGCGTTCAGGCGAACACGATGTCGCCCGTTCATATGTGCTGTATCGCGAGCGTCGCTCGCAAGAGCGTTCCAAGGGCAAGGCTGAGCAAGCCCCTACCGAAGCCCCTACCCTGAATGTCGTTGAAAACGGCGTTCGCAAACCGCTAGACCTTGCCAAACTACAAGCCACCATCGAAGCCGCAGGCTTTGGCTTAGGCGAGTTTGTCGACACCGCAACGATTCAAAAAGAAACACTCAAAAACCTGTACGACGGCGTGCCCGTCGATGAAGTCTACAAATCTGCAATTTTGGCTGCCCGCGCCATGGTCGAAAACGATCCGGCTTACAGCAAAGTCACCGCCCGCTTGTTGCTACATACGATCCGCAAAGAAGTATTAAGCGAAGAAGTCGCTCAAGAAGACATGGTCACGCGTTACGCGACCTACTTTCCAAAATTCATCAAGCGCGGTGTCGAAGGTGGTCTGCTGAACTCAGAGCTTTCGCGTTTTGACCTGCCACGTCTGGCAGCGGCCCTGGATGCGAGCCGCGACCTACAATTTGACTACCTCGGCCTTCAAACTTTGTACGATCGCTATTTCTTGCACCTTCGTGGACAGCGCATTGAACTCCCGCAAGTCTTCTTTATGCGCGTTGCCATGGGTTTGGCCATTGCTGAAATCGACCGCGAAGCACGCGCCATCGAGTTTTACCAAATTCTGTCCTCTTTTGACTTTATGAGTTCTACGCCGACACTCTTTAATGCCGGCACGCTGCACTCACAGCTTTCATCGTGCTACCTGACCACCGTGTCAGATGATCTTGATGGCATCTACGAGGCAATCAAAGAAAACGCACTGCTCGCCAAATACGCAGGCGGTCTGGGCAATGATTGGACGCCCGTGCGCGCTATGCGCAGCCACATCAAAGGAACCAACGGAGAAAGCCAAGGCGTTGTGCCATTCTTGAAAGTCGTCAACGACACCGCTGTAGCGGTCAATCAAGGCGGCAAGCGCAAGGGTGCAGTCTGCTGCTACCTTGAATCTTGGCATCTTGACATCGAAGAGTTTCTCGAGCTTCGCAAAAATACCGGCGACGAGCGCCGTCGTACGCATGACATGAATACAGCCAACTGGATTCCAGATCTGTTCATGAAGCGTGTCCTCGAAGGTGGTAACTGGACACTCTTCTCGCCCTCAGACTGCCCCGACCTGCACGATAAAG
>JBAXLV010000701.1:0-1572 GCA_037134635.1 Alcaligenaceae bacterium | reverse complement strand
TCCAGGGTGCTGGCAGATAATTGCCGAGCAAGGCATACAACAAAAACGATGCTGTAACGATCACAAGAATCATGCCGTTGGTGAGCCGAACAGCCTCTAAAATCATCAGAATAAAAACAACCCCTACTATGACATCGAGTTGGTTAGGGGCCGTATTACGGTCTGCGAAGTCATCGCCTCCGCTCAAAATGTAGTAAACAATGTAGAGCGCCAGCAAAGAAAAAACGATGTCCCACCACATCAACCTATTTTTAAAACGCGCAGTCAGCGGAAAACTCAAATACACTAAAAATAAAACGAGCCCCACATGAATCGTACGTAACTCTTGCGTGGGTACGATCGAATACGCGGCATACAGGTGAAACAGCGACAGGCCAACCGCCACCAGTGTGATGAATACCGCGAGCCAGCCTCGGTAATCGTTTGAGTCGCCCTCTTCTTGCTTAATAAATGCATCGAGTTGCTCTTGCGTTGCCGCATCGATAGAGGATTGACTCATTTCTGTATCCAAGGTCATCAAACTGGTCGTAGGGGGATGCTTAAATTCGAAGATCGCTTAAATCAATAAGCGATCAGGCACTCAGTCAATCTTGATACCTTGCTCTGTAAAATACTTAATCGCACCTGGATGAAACGGGATTGGCGTGGCGACTTGCTTTTGGTCTTTCAGCGCAAGCGTGGCGTACTCTTGATGCGTGCGCACCAATTCAGGCTTGTGATCAAACATCGCTTTCACGATTTTATAAGCTTCGTCGTCGCTCATTTTTGAACCCGAAATCAAGATATTCGATACCGAGGCCATTTGATTATCTTTAGCCATACCACTGTAGGTAGCCATTGGGATCACATCTTTAAAATATAAATCGCCATATTTTTTATTCATCGCCTCGACTTCTGTCGCATGATTGATCATGACGATTTTCATGCCAGGGCTGTTGGCCAAGTCAGTCACCGCCGCCGTGGGCAAGCCTCCGACCCAAAAAAACGCATCGATCTTGCGATCTTTAATCGCATTGACAGATTCGGCCACGCTCAGACGCTCACGCTTGAGATCTTTATCTTTGTTTAGGCCAGCTGCCTCGATCAAACGAAATGCCATCACTTCTGTTGCGCTACCTGGCGAACCGGTACTGACACGCTTGCCTTTCAAATCAGCCATTGTCTTGATGTTGGTGGATTCAACCGTCACGACATGCATACGGTTTGGATACAAAACCAGCAAGGTACTTAGGCCAACTTTTTTACCGACAAACTTTCCCTCACCTACCAAAGCATCTTTGGCCGCATCCGACATAGAAAAAGCAATATACGGCTTTCCTGAGCCAATCAAATTAAGGTTGTCGACTGAGCCTCCCGTCACCTCAGCGGTTGCAGACATGCCAGCAACCTGCTTTGACAGCACCGCGGCTAGACCACCACCCATTGGGTAATACACACCACCAGTACCGCCTGTGGCAATTGATATATTTTGTGCCTGCACTCCCGTACCAAGCAGAGCGAATACTATCGCTAGTATTTTGATTAGCTTCATTTGAGATCTCCGAAACGTAACAATAAATGATGCTGTCAGCG
>JBAXLV010000700.1:0-1572 GCA_037134635.1 Alcaligenaceae bacterium | reverse complement strand
TGGTGGGGAGTTTGTTGCCAAGCTGCAGAGTGCCGCCTTGCACGTAGGCACCTGATTCGCCCTGGCCGCAATAGCCTAGGCCTTCAAGGCTAAACAGTACGGTCGGGCTGAAGTTGTCGTAGCACATCAGTGCATCGATATCGTCGTGGGTGACGCCTGCCATTTCAAAGGCTTGTGTACCGGCGTCTTTGATTTCTTTGTACCAAAAATCTTGATCAAAATTTGAAATGGCGCTGCGCTCGAAGGCATCGCGTGCGCCGACACCTGAAATCAGTACGGGCGGTTTGGCGAGGTCTTTGGCGCGATCAGCGGTGGTTAAGATCATGCAGACGGCACCGTCGTTGATCAGGCAATAATCAAGCAGGCCCAAGGGTTCGGTGATGCGTCTGGCGCTTGCATGATCATCAGAAGTAATCGGTTTTTTCATCACGGCGCTGGGGTTTAGCAAGGCATGCTTACGAAACGCGACCGATACCTCTGAGAGTTGGCGCGTGGTCGTGCCGTACTTGGCCATATGCATCCGAAACATCATGGCGTGTGCGGCACCGGGCGAGGTAAACCCCCAGGGGTTCCAGAAGCTTGACGCATCTTCGCCGCCGTAGTTCACGCGCCGTGAGCGTCCGATATTGGTGTAGATCAACGCGACGTACTTTGCTGCACCGGTTTCTAGGGCCAGCATGGCCTCAATGATCGACATGCCTGACATCCGACCGTGTCCGGGCAGGGTCATGGTCCAGCGTGGATTCAAACCCAGGACTTCACCCATGCGGGCATAGGACGGAACGCGGCAAACGAGCAGGCCATCGATTTCATCTTTGGCGAGTCCACAATCTGAGATCGCCGACTTAAAGGCCTGCGCCCCGAGGCCGTAGTCGCTGATTAACGGGAAATCGCCGTAGGCGGTATTACCCACCCCGACGACCGCAATTTTATTTTTAAGCGCGCGTAGTTCGTTCAAAGCATAATCCTTTGGTGTGTGGGCGTTGGTGTCTGGGTGCACCAGTAGCCGGTGCCGGCAGAAAATGCACGGCGCTGTTGCATGATACCTATTTTGTGGGGCATCATGCCAGTAAGCAAAATAAATAGAATCGTGGCCTGGCGCAGATGCACGTGCCGGTCGTATTGAGACAACGCAGAGGAGTAGTCATGTCGCAGTCGTCTTTTGTAGCCGCCGAGTTATTTGCGAATCCGCAAGATAAGCCTGGAATGCTCGCGGGCTTGCGTGTCGTCGAAGTCGCCGATGAGCTTGGAGAGTATTGTGGCCTGTTGCTCGCCGGACTCGGCGCTGAGGTCATCAAGATCGAGCCGGTTGGGGGAAGCCCCACGCGCAAGATTGGTCCTTTTCTGGGTGATCAGCCCGATCCCGAACGGTCGATTTTCTTTTGTGCCTATAACCGCGGCAAAAAATCGGTTCAGCTCGATCTAAATACGGCGCAGGGCCGGGCTGCCTGTTTGCAACTGCTTGGTACTGCCGATGTTTTTTTAGATAGCACCTGTGGGCAGTTCTTGACTGAGCTCAAACCGGCGCAGTCATTGAACAAATTGTTTCCAACCTTGATCACGGCGCGTATT
>JBAXLV010000699.1:0-1578 GCA_037134635.1 Alcaligenaceae bacterium | reverse complement strand
GAGGCACGCGTAGCAGCAAACTCGCGCAACAAAGCCTGCGCCACCGGATGCGAGGGGCAGCGCAAACCAATGCTGTCTTGCCCACCACTAACTAAAGAAGAAATATTCTTAGCGCGCTCCAAAATCAGCGTCAGTGGGCCGGGCCAAAACGCGTCAATCAACCGTTGCGCCTCAGGCGGCACGCTGGCAGCCCAATACAACAGGTCAGCCTCGGGTGTCACATGTACGATCACCGGGTGATTGGAGGGCCTGCCTTTTGCTTGGTAAATGCGCTCAACGGCCAGCGCACTTTCTGCGTCTGCACCTAAACCGTAAACCGTTTCTGTTGGAAACGCGACTAAGCCTTGACTCGCCAACACTCCAACCGCGTTCGCAATGTCAGTCGCACTGGCCATAGATTGACTCACCTGAGGCACGTCAAGCCGCCACGGGCAAACGTAATACTTTGACAACCTGATTAGCCGCAGCGATCGCCTCAGACAAGGTGTCGCCCACGCAATTCACATGACCCATTTTGCGACCGCGACGGGCTTCGCGTTTGCCATACAAATGCAAGGAAGCACCGGGCACAGCCAGTACACCCGACCAGTCAGGTTCGGTTTGGGTATCGCTCTGGTCGGTATACCAGGCGTCGCCTAAAATATTAAGCATCACCACGGGCGCTAACAGCTGCGTGCTGCCTAATGGTAGTCGCGCCATCACCCGCGCCTGCTGCTCAAACTGACTCGTCACGCAAGCATTCATGGAGTAGTGACCGCTGTTGTGTGGGCGCGGCGCGATTTCGTTAACCAGCAACTGACCATCGCGCAAGATAAAAAATTCAACACACAACACGCCCTGATACTGCAAGCCATTCGCAATCGCCAGAGCAGCCTCAGTTGCACGTTGTGCCGCAGCTGCCGGTTCGCTATTCACCGTAGACACCGCCAAAATGCCCTGGTCATGCACATTTGAAGCCACCGGAAATACTCTGCATTGACCGTCGAGGCCACGCGCCATCACAACCGACAATTCTTCTTTCAGATCGAGCATCGCTTCAAGCACACAAGGTACTGCGCCAAACTCTTCAAAGGCTGCCAAGGCCTCAGCACACGTGCGCACACGCGCCTGACCTTTACCGTCATAGCCCAAGCGGGCCACTTTTAAAATGCCAGGAAACAAATGCGCACCGGCTGCACGCAAGTCATCTGCCGAACGAATCGGCGCATAGGGTGCGACCGCCACGCCTTGGCTCGCGATGTACGCTTTTTCGGCGATACGGTCTTGCACGATTTCAACTGCCTGAGCACTGGGGGTCACCCGACAATGCTTGGCCAATATTTTTAAACTGGTGGCCGGAACATTTTCAAATTCAGTCGTCACAGCTCGACACTGTCTGGTTAAGCGCAGCAGACCCTCTTCGTCATCGTATTCAGTCTGAATATGCATATCCGCAACCGAGGCCGCCGGGCCTTCAGGCGCAGGATCTAGTACGACCACTCGGTAACCTAAGGACTGCGCGGCCTGACAAAACATGCGGCCTAATTGCCCGCCACCCATCAAGCCCAACCACTCACCCGGTACGATCACAGAGGCACC
>JBAXLV010000698.1:0-1580 GCA_037134635.1 Alcaligenaceae bacterium | reverse complement strand
CCTCTGGTTGTGCGCATTGGGATGTCGACGTTTGCCTTGCGTTCTGCTGAGGCTGCCTTGGTCCATGTGCGTCCTGAAGCCGACGATTCGCTAAACATCGCTCATGCGTGAAGCCACTGTTCATGTGCATCCCACTGGGCCACTGGTTGCGTTGGTCGGCAATCCAAATTGCGGCAAGACTGCTTTATTCAATCGTTTGACAGGTAGCCGTCAAAAAGTAGCAAATTACGCGGGCGTCACGGTTGACCGGATCGAGGGCCGCTTATTAACGCCTGCCGGAAAAAAACTGCGTATTCTTGATCTGCCGGGCACTTATAGCTTGTACCCGCGTTCGCTTGACGAACGGGTCACCTGTGACGTGTTGGCCGGGCGCGCCGTAGGCGAAAAGCGCCCTGACCTGGTTGTGTGTGTGGTTGATGCCACCAATCTGCGCCGCAGCTTAAGACTGGTGTTGGCAGTGCAACGGCTGAACGTGCCTTGCGTGGTTGCGTTGAATATGTCTGACGAAGCGCGTGCGCGCGGGATTCAGATTGATGAGGCGCGGCTTTCGCTGAGTTTAGGGATCCCAGTGGTGTCGACCGTTGCGATCGACGCGCTAGGCGATCAAGCGTTGCGTGCGCTTTTTGATGCGCGTGCGATTTGGAGTGTGAGTGAGCAGCCAAGCGACGTAGATGCTGCAGAAGAAAGCGTGCAGTTAGATCACGAACGTGTGCAAACAATTTTAAGAGCACTCGATTTAGATCGAATTACCCCAGACGAGACTACGGCACAGATCGATCGCTTACTATTGCATTCGATTCTGGGACCACTTGTTCTGGTTGGTGTGTTGTTTTTAATCTTTCAGGCGATGTTTAGCTGGGCTGCAGTGCCGATGGAGTGGATTAAAGAAGGCACGACGTGGTTTTCAGAATTACTCGTTCAGTGGTTGCCCGACGGTTGGCTACGTAGTTTGCTTGTGGATGGCATCATTGCTGGCGCTGGCGCTGTGCTGGTGTTCTTGCCACAGATATTGATCCTGTTTGGTTTTATTTTGATCTTGGAAGAGTCGGGATATTTGCCTCGTGCAGCGTATCTGCTTGATCGGCTCATGGGCTCTGTTGGGTTGTCGGGTCGTTCGTTTATTCCGTTGTTGTCTAGTTTTGCGTGCGCGATACCCGGCATCATCGCGGTGCGCACCATCCCGAATGCGCGTGATCGAGTAGTGACTATGCTGATAGCACCGCTCATGACGTGTTCTGCGCGTTTACCCATTTATGCGTTATTAATTGCGGCGTTTATTCCTCAACAAACGATTGGCGGATTTTTGCAATTACAAGGCCTCGTGATGTTTGCGTTGTATCTGGCCGGAATTTTGGGTGCGATGGCGGTTGCCTGGTTATTAAAAAAAGTCACGCGGGCGGGCCATCAGGTGCGTCCGTTGATGATGGAGCTTCCCACGTACCGTCGGCCGGTGCTGCGAAATATTTTGCTGGGGCTCTTACATCGCGCACAATTGTTTATGCGTCGTGTCGGTGGTGTCATTATGATTTTGACAATCGCCTTGTGGTTTTTGGCGAGCTTTCCCGGTGCGCCAGAAGGTG
>JBAXLV010000697.1:0-1583 GCA_037134635.1 Alcaligenaceae bacterium | reverse complement strand
CTGCCCGATCTTTTGGTCAACTTCGGCTGCTTGCTTGAGCGCACCCTCGTGGTCGATATCGACCAAGGCGTTCAACGATGGGTTTGCCCAAGCAATGCGCGCGAGCGTCGCCTGCGTGATCTGAACTGCCGTTAATTGCCCACTATTTACGCTGCGGGCGAGATCCCGACAGCGCCATTCAGAAAACCTTGGAAGAGCTTGTGTCATAGTGTTCAATGAAGCAAAAGACGTGCCAGACTAAGGGGATAAATACAATGATTGACTATATTTATCTTGTTCTGCCATGATCTTATCAAGATTTACTCTTTTCTAACTTTAAATTCTGATTATGACCAACCAATCAGCAGGCTCGCCTTATGCCCAGCATTATCCCCGCGACCTTGTTGGCTATGGGGCCCGACCGCCGCAAGCCAACTGGCCTGACCGAGCTAAAGTCGCGTTGCAATTTGTACTGAACTACGAAGAAGGGGCTGAAAACACGGTTTTAGATGGCGACCCCGGTTCCGAACGGTTCTTATCTGAAATCGTAGGCGCCGAGAGCTACCCTGCCCGCCATATGAGTATGGAATCGATATACGAATATGGTTCGCGAGCCGGTGCCTGGCGAATATTGCGCGAATTTGAGCGCCGCAAGCTACCATTGACCGTCTTTGGCGTCTCGCTGGCGTTGAAACGTCACCCAGAACTGACCGCGGCGCTGCTTGAACAGAAACATGAAATTGCGTCGCATGGCCTGCGTTGGCTGCACTATCAGGCGGTAGATGAAGCCACCGAACGTGCCCACATGCAAGCGGCAACCGCCATGCTTAAAGATATCACGCAAAGCCAGTGGCCCCTCGGTTGGTACACCGGCCGCGATAGCCCCAACACTCGCCGTTTGGTGGCCGACCATGGCGGGTTTGAATACGATAGTGATAATTACGGCGATGATCTGCCCTTTTACACGCCGGTGACGAAAACCGATGGTTCGGTCGTGCAACAACTGGTTGTGCCGTACACGCTTGATGCCAACGACATGCGCTTTGCAACCCCGCAAGGGTTCAATACCGCCCAACACTTCTTTGAATATTTACGCGATACATTTGATGTGCTGTATGCAGAGGGCAGCGAGACTCCAAAAATGATGTCGATCGGCATGCATTGCCGCATCCTTGGACGTCCAGGCCGTTTTGTCGCGCTACAACGCTTCTTAGATCATGTCGCAAAACACGACCGCGTGTGGATCTGCCGACGCATCGATATCGCACGCCACTGGAAAGCCCACCACCCAGCCCCGGCGCCCGTATAAAATCATGTCATTAGAAATACAACAAGTTTTGTCTCGGAGACACCCATGCTATTTTTAGTCATTAGTACCCCCCGCCCCGAAAAACCTACCTCGATGGCGAGTACGCGCCACAGTTATTGGGATTGGATGAACCCGTTGCTTGAGTCCGGTCTGGCAAAGTCAGTCTATGCACGCGTGGGCCGTGGTGCTGTGGCACTCTTTGATGTTGATTCGACTGAAACCGTGCATCGACTCATGAATGAATGGGGGGACATTGTTCCTGCACACATTGAGGTCTACCGCTTGCTAGATCAAG
>JBAXLV010000696.1:0-1584 GCA_037134635.1 Alcaligenaceae bacterium | reverse complement strand
GTTCGCCGGCTTGCTGGCAGCCGCCTCAGCCTGCGCGTTCTGGTGGGAGCGCGACCCCGGTCATGCCCTGATGGTAGCCGTTGCCGTGCTGGTGGTTACCTGTCCCTGCGCGTTGTCACTGGCAACACCGGCGGCCATGCTGGCAGCCGCAGGCGCGCTCGCGCGCCGAGGCGTACTGGTACGCAGGCTGGAAGCGTTTGAAGCGCTGGCAGACATTGACACTGTATTGTTTGACAAGACGGGGACTTTGACCAGCGATACCTTGGTTCTGGCTTCCACCCGGGTCCGTGACGGTGTTACACAAGTTCAGGCGCGGGCTATGGCGGCAGCGCTTGCGCAAAACTCACTGCATCCGGTTTCCCGGGCCTTGCTGACTGCTTCGCAGCAGGGGCTGACAGTCGGTTGGAGCGCAAGCGACGTGCAGGAAGTTGCAGGCGCCGGTGTGCGGGGCTGTGTCACCGGTCCGGGGAACACGCGAGAGGAGACGGAGTTGCGCCTGGGTTCTGCAGAGTTCTGTGAAATTGATGTTGCTCCATCCGAGTATTTGCAGACCCATCTAAGTGACGGTCAGGGATGGCTGGCGACTTTTGAGCTCCACGAAAACCTGCGTCCGGATGCGGGGGCGACTGTGGCTGCACTGCAGCGCAATGGCATTGCGGTGCATTTGCTGTCAGGAGATGGTGTTCAGGCCGCGGGACGGGTCGCGGCGCAGGTCGGCATCACCGAGTTTCGAGGCCTTTGTTCACCGCAGGACAAACTAGAGTTTCTGCGTTTAGCCCAACAGCGGGGCCAGCGAGTAGCGGTGGTGGGGGATGGACTCAACGACGGCCCGGTACTTGCCGGTGCCCACGTTTCATTTGCCTTTGGCCGTGCCGCTCCTTTGGCACAAGCTCAAGCCGATTTTGTCGTACTTGGAGAACAGATAGCAGCCATCGCAACCAGTTTCCAGGTGTCGCGTCGAACCCTGCGTGTGGTGCGGCAAAATCTCTGGTGGGCAGCGATTTACAACGCCGTGTGCGTACCATTGGCGATCGTCGGCTGGCTCCCCGCGTGGCTGGCCGGACTCGGCATGGCGCTTAGTTCCCTGCTGGTTGTAGTCAATGCGTTGCGCCTGTCGAAAATTGCTCCGTAGCAGAAAGGTTCCGTGGATATTCTCTATTTGCTGATTCCATTGTCGGTAGTGCTTGTCTTCTTCATACTCGCTGGGCTGTGGTGGGCCATCCACCGGGGTCAGTTTGATGACATTGAGGCAGAAGGCGAGCGAATTCTTAAGGATTCATGAAAAAACCTTTCGCTTTTGACGTGAATCAGTCGAAATTCGTGTTTGTCGTGCGAAACTTTGAGCGATCCAACTAAGAAGAGGTGTAAATGATATTTCCCAATTCACTAGCAACAAGCTACAACGACAAGGTCGTGAGGCAGTTTGCCATCATGACGGTGGTCTGGGGTGTGGTGGGTATGCTGGTCGGCGTCATCATCGCTGCCCAGTTGACCTGGCCCGAGCTCAACTTCGGCATTCCGTGGCTCACGTATGGCCGGCTGCGCCCGTTGCACACCAACGCCGTCATTTTCGCGTTCGGTGGT
>JBAXLV010000695.1:0-1585 GCA_037134635.1 Alcaligenaceae bacterium | reverse complement strand
AGTCACGCCCAAAATCAACATGTGTTCAGCCAACCAACCCGGAGAGGTTGAACTGGCTTCACTACGACCCATGTTCGAGGCAATGCGCAGGGCGAAACATTTTTTACCCAACAACGCGTTGCCGCCATAACCCGAGCCATAAGACCAAATTTCACGGGTTTCAGGAAAATGCACGATGTACTTGGTGTTGTTACAGGGCCAAACCACATCGGTTTGACCGGCGGCCAAGGGGGCTCCCACCGTATGCACACAGGGTACAAACTCGCCAGTCGCACCCAATACGTCATACACCTTCTTACCCATACGGGTCATCATGCGCATGTTGACTACCACATAGGGTGAGTCAGACAATTCAACACCGATTTGTGCAATCGCTGAACCCAGCGGCCCCATCGAGAACGGAATCACATACATCGTGCGTCCAGCCATCGCACCCTCAAACAGCTCGTCAAGCTTGGTACGCATTTCGCCGGGTTCGATCCAGTTATTCGTTGGACCCGCGTCTGCTTTGTTTTTGCTGCAAATGAACGTACGGTCTTCTACGCGCGCTACATCGTCAGGAGACGAACGGGCCAAAAATGAGTTGGGTCGTTTAACCGGATTCAGTTTGTGCAGCATTCCCGATTGCACCATTTCGGCACA
This sequence comes from Alcaligenaceae bacterium, assembly GCA_037134635.1. Taxonomy (GTDB): domain Bacteria; phylum Pseudomonadota; class Gammaproteobacteria; order Burkholderiales; family Burkholderiaceae_B; genus Zwartia. The sequence continues at coordinate 943 of JBAXLV010000695.1, read as the reverse complement.
AAGTCGGTCGTATTCTTCTTGCGAACCGTCACACCAAACGATTTTGGCAGGCTTGGCTTTGGCTGCGATATCAGCCACCCATTTTTTTAAACCGGCATGCCGGACGTAATCAGGTGCGTTTGAGGTGAGATTCATTTGCGTGTTTCATTTGGATTGCAGAGTCATACTTCGGTAACCCGAAATAGTAGCACCGAGCGTGCCTGGACGAAAACCTAATCAGTGAATATCCGCGTAAGACTTGTGCATTATGTGCTCAAAAACTGAGCATTTTGATCGAAAATGCACATCGTTAGAGCAAAAAACGCACCTTGGGCTAACTTTAACTTATATTGCACCAAGTCAGCCTTTTACGGTAATTTAAGCTTCACCTTCAATGTCAATCTCGCCGATCATTCAAATGCCTCGTCAAATTAGCCCCTTCGCCCTCTCCGCACGCACGCGATTCGCACGTTGGCTACTTGGCAGCCTAGTCGCCCTCACGAGCCTCAGCGCTTGGGCGCAAGCCCCAGTCGCCCAACCACTGACAAAACAGGGCTCCTGCCCAAGCGGTTATCACAGCAGTGGCAACTATTGCACACCCTCTTCTAGCAGCGCGCGGTTTGCCCTACCCAGCGTCGGCTCGTGCCCGTCGGGTTATCACACCAGCGGCAACTATTGCTTGGCGAGCAGCGACAGCGCCAAAGCTGCGATCATTAAAAGCGGGAGCTGCCCCTCAGGCTATCACTCGAGCGGCGCTTATTGTTTACGTAACTGACTGTCAAGGCGCTGCTGCACCTGGGCCGCCGCCTCTCGATTCACCAAATGCTCGGGCAATTGGCCGCTCAAAATTTGCCTCGCCTGGTTCGCCACCGAGCGGCCCATCGCTCTCAGGCTGTCATCAGTGACACCGGCCATATGCGGCGATAGCAGCACGTTTTCCATTCCGTACAACGGCGAGTCAAGG
>JBAXLV010000694.1:0-1595 GCA_037134635.1 Alcaligenaceae bacterium | reverse complement strand
GGCCGGTCAGCGCGAACGAGTGTCGACAAGGCTGTTTCAAGCGCCATCACAGCATTATTCACGTTACTCGCTAAGCGTAGCTGTTGACTGGCCAAGGTCACCAAACGATCGATGTCATTGGCAAGCATAGAATCTTCCATGCCTTTATTGAAGGTGGCCCAAGCGTCTTCGAGCACCTCGAACTGCTCTTTTGACTCAGCCACAGACTGCTGTAAATCAACAATCAGCTTGGCCTGGGCTTCAACTAGTGCAAGTGCCTGTTTGGCTTCGCGCTTGGTATCAACCAATTGCGCGGTCATACCTTGGACTTGCAACGCTACTTCACGACCAACCGAATCAAACCGTTTTTGCGAAAACCAGGCGCCGCCTCCGATCACCAGGGCAACCACAAAAAATACGATCATCAACGTGACCGACCAAGAAGTGCCGGCACCTTTACGTGGCGGGCGGAAAGAATGCTCAGTCGCGTGCGCTGACGCAGTCTCAGTGGCTTGTACGGAGGGCTGGGGGGAAGAGGTCGATGCTGTCATGCCGCTATTGTAGTCGTTGACCTGCATAAACGTGCATTTTCAATGCATTAAGAGCGGTTAAGCTGCTCGATCATTTGATCAAAACACAACACAATTGCCGGGTCTTCAGGACTGGCAACCTGGCAGCAAAGGCGGTCTAGGTCTGCGTCAAGCATTTTGGCCAAAATCGGTTTAAGTCGTTCATGGGTCAAGACAAACGCCGAATTACGAAACCAAGCGCCGATGTTGAGCGCGCTCACCTTACTGACAATGGCCTCGATTCCGTGGGTACTCGTCAACAGCCAGACTGCTTTGCCCCCCGATCCGGCAAGGGCTAGCAAAGGTTCGCGCACCTGGTCTGGCCACGACGCCACCTCACGCTGATACGTTTGATGGATGGTCACGGCAACATCTAGTTTGGTGAGCTTTTCGCCCAGCCATTCGCGCCCATCCTGACCTCGTAAAATCAATACGCGTCGCGGCAGCAGCTTTTGGCCTAGGATTAACGGCCACAGCGCCTCAGAGTCTTGCGACGCGACGCCTTCCGGATGCAACACCGTTAAGTCAGCCCCAAAGGTGCGGGTAATTGCGCTCGCCGTAACGGGCCCCATACAGGCCGCGGTCACCCCTGCGGGCCAGGTAAAGTTTTCAGGTAATTGACGTCGATAGCCCGTCACCGCTGCTCGACTGACAAACACAATCAAATCAAAATGTTCAGGGCGTGGTGTATCAAACACAGGCAAAACGGGTACTGATTGAATTTCAAGCGCAGGACACTCGAGTATCGGCCAACCCTGACGGCTCAAGGCTTGCACGATCACCGTATTGCGTCCCGCCGGTCGAGTCAAAATCGCAGTGGGATGCGCGTGTGCCATAGCGCTTAGTGTTTAGACTCGGTCACAATGGCCAAATTTTCTAGTATCACCCCTGCCCCTTGTTCGAGCAGTGATTGCGCAACTTGTAAACCAAGCACCAGCGCCTCAGACACCGGGCCCGCAGCCTGCGCTCGATAAATCGTTTGACCATCGGGTGTTGCTACCAGCGCCTGAAGGCGCAACTGCTGCGCCTGAATCGTGGCATAGGCCG
>JBAXLV010000693.1:0-1603 GCA_037134635.1 Alcaligenaceae bacterium | reverse complement strand
ACGCAATCGCCTCAAGGTCTGACAAGGCCCATTTGCCTTGCGCCTCGAGCATGGCGTCACCCCAGATGTTATTGCCCACAACCCCCCAGGTATAGCCATCGGCTTTGGCTTGCTTGGCCAGATATGCATGGCCCACCATGCCTGCACCGCCGGTTCGGTTATTAACCAAAATTTTGTCGCCACTGACCTGTTCGGCGTACTTGGCAAGCAAACGTGCGGTGATATCAACGCCACCACCGGCCGGATAAACCACGGTGTACTCAATGGGCTGATCAGGGAACCCTGCGGGCTTCAGTTTTGCTAGCTCGGTTGAGGGTTGCGCCGAGGCAGTCAAGCCAAGGAACGCAAAAACAAGCGCCACGAAAATTGCACGCATCTTCATTTAGAGATCTCCGGTGGGCTGCATCGACTTGCGCTGACGAAACACGAGTGTCGCCAAAATTAAACTACCAATAATTAATACTGCCGCGATCGGTCGTTGTCCAAATATCATCAGGCCATCAGGCGACATCACCATCGACTGTCTCAAGGACTGCTCAAGCATTGGCGCAAGCACAAAGGCAATCAAGAAAGGTGAAAATTCATATTGCAACTTGCGCAAAACATAGCCCACGATACCAAAGCCAATCATGACCCATAAGTCAAAAATATTTTTATTGGCAGAGTAGGTGCCTACAATCGACAACAACAAGATCAACGGAAACAGCACCCGGTAGGGAATTCGCAAGCACTGCACCCACAACCCTACCAAAGGCAAATTCAACAACAACAAGAATACGTTGCCCACGTACATGCTCGCGACCACACCCCAAAATAGATCAGGACGCTGCGTAATAAACATTGGGCCCGGTTGCACGCCTTGCATCACCAGTGCGCCTAACAATAATGCGGTCACCGCGTTGCCCGGGATGCCCAAGGTAAACAACGGAATCATGCCACCCGATACCGCAGCGTTGTTCGCGGCTTCAGGGCCTGCCACGCCTTCAATCGCACCTTTACCAAACCGCTCGGGATCTTTGGCAACGCGGCGCTCTAGGGTGTAAGACACAAACGAGGCGGTGACCGGCCCACCACCTGGCACGAGGCCAAGAAAAAATCCTAAAAAACTGCCACGCATCATGGGCTTCCAAGACGCCTTCCAATCACTAAGGGTGGGCCAGAGCCCTTTAACTTTTTCAGCGAGCACCTGATTTTTTACGATCGATTCGCAATTCATCAGGATTTCAGATACGCCGTATAAACCAATCACAACCGACAAAATCTCAATGCCCGCAGACAGGTTGACCGTACCCAAGGTAAAGCGATCTTGTCCGTTCACAATATCGATGCCAACAATCGCGGCCAAGAACCCTAGCGCGATCATCAGCACGCCTTTGATTTTTGAGCCACCAATCAAGTAAAGCGTACACACCAGGCCCAACACCATCAGCGCAAAATTTTCAGGGGGGCCAAATTTAAGCGCGACGGACGCAAGCAAGGGCGAAAAAAATGTCAGCGCCACCAGCGATAAGGTTCCGGCGACAAATGAGCTGATCACGGCCATCCCTAGCGCCGCACCCGCACGACCTTGCTTTGCCATGGCGTGCCCGTCTAACGCCGTCAC
>JBAXLV010000692.1:0-1610 GCA_037134635.1 Alcaligenaceae bacterium | reverse complement strand
CCCTGTCCTAGAGGGCAGTAAGCTTGTCTACGCACAAAAAGAATTCGTTTTAGCGCGGCCCCTGCGTTGGCTCGATCTGATTGACAAGCACCGAGTCACTCATGGCTGGGCACCCAATTTTGCGTTCGCTTTAGTCAGCAAGGCACTCAAAAACCAAAATAATGGGCAATGGGATTTGTCATGCGTAAAAGGCTTACTCAGTGCGGGCGAATTAATCGCGTTTTCGACAGTGACCGAATTTCTCGAAGCTGTTCGTCCTTATGGCTTGCGTCGTGAAAGCTTAATTTCAGCATTCGGCATGGCAGAAACCTGTTCAGGAGTGTCATATCACCTGCCACTTGCGGGGCAATCAATCAAGTTTATGCATATTGATCGCCATCAGCTCAGCGGCGCGATTAAACACGTTGCACCCGACGACCCGACCTGTATTTCGTTTGCCAGTTTAGGTCCAGTCATCCCAGGCATGTCGATGCGCATTGTTGACGAACATAATCATGTCGTTGACGAAGAGACTGCCGGAAGATTTCAGCTGCGAGGCGCGGGCCTCATGCCTGGCTATTTTCGCAACCCTCAGGCCAATCAAGCGTTTGTTGACGACGGTTGGTTTGATACGGGCGATGCCGCTTTTATTTCAAACGGCGAGTTGGTCATGCTTGGCCGTGTCGGCATGGGGATTATTGTTAATGGTGCGAACCTCTCAAATATTGAGATTGAAGCGGCTGCCGAACAAGTCGAAGACCTAGAGCCCTCGTATACGGCAGCTTGCGCAGCGTTCGCACCCGGCACAGATAGGCTACACCTCGTTTTATTTTTTCATACGAAAGTGACCGACGAACGTGCGCTGGCGAATGTATTCAAGCAAATTCAAGCAAAGCTCACCCAGCAGGTTGGCATCAAGGCCGACTTTTTGATTCCTCTTGCGGCTGAGGCTATCCCCAAAACTGCAATCGGAAAAATTCAGCACAAACAACTCAGCACCCGTTTTCAGCAAGACGAATTTGCGCAGGTGATTGAGCGCGTTGAAGCTTTGCGCACTCTGTATCACGAAGCGCCGCTTGCTTCAGCGCTTCCGGCCTCAGAGATCGAACAACAAATCGCCACAATCTGGCAAGACGTTCTGGGAATCACCCAAGTCGGCCTGCAGGATAATTTCTTTGAACTCGGTGGGGACTCATTGTCGCTCGTGCAAGCGCACGAACGATTAATGGAAATCTTTGGCCCTGCCGTCACCCTAGTTGACTTGTTTACCTCACCGACGATCGAAACGCTCGTCAAACAACTATCGGGTGAAAAAACGCAGTCCAGTCCAACAGAAAAAGGACAAGCACGCGCACACTCACGCAGCGTGCACCACACAGCGGGAGCAAGCCAGGATATCGCTGTCATCGGGATGTCATGTCGGTTTCCAGGTGCCGATGACATTGATACCTTCTGGAAAAATCTGGCGGCAGGTGTTGAATCCATTACCTTTTTTGACGATCAAGATCTTATCAAAAGTGGCTTTTCACGCGACGTCTTTGATCGACCAGATTACGTCAAAGCAAGTCCGTTGATCTCGGATGCCAGAGGCTTTGATGCCGAATTCTTTGGCTACTCTGCACGCGACGCAG
>JBAXLV010000691.1:0-1612 GCA_037134635.1 Alcaligenaceae bacterium | reverse complement strand
TGCCCAAGGCGCCTAAATTTACAACAGCTCCATAAAATTCAGGATCATTTTTATAATGCTCATATTTGCCTGTCTTCCGGTCCAATACATCAATACCGCCTAAAAACGTCCCAATCCAAAGCCTGCCCTGGCCATCATCCAGTATCGCTTTGATGCAATTTCGCGACAAGGAATTCGGGTTGCCCTTTTGTGGAAGAAGGTATTTGAAACGCCCTGTTTTCCGGTCGAGGATATTGATCCCACCACTTTCTGTCCCAATCCACACGTCGTTTTGGTTTTTCGGATCGATCCAGAAGAACGCATTGGGCAGGCCTGCCCAAGCAAGGCTACCAACCGAGCGGCCAGTCGGCGCCAGTTGCTCATTAATCATGAACGTCAGGCCCCAAGATTTTTCGACGCCAGTAAAAAACTCTGCATCGAGCGAAGCGGCTTTGTTTTGTGTGCGCAAAAGCTTAACTCTTAATGGCCCCATTGCGTTTTGTGACATCGCGGCGATGGTTTCGGGCTTTAGGAGTCGATGTCCATTACCGCGCCCGTGATTCAGGATCATGCGGGTAAAGCGAAGATAGTCGCCAGCGGTCGAATACAAGCCACCACCGCCCGGGTCAAACTCGGTTTCTTGCGGGACTTCAAAGGGGGTTGTGCTTAACGAGCCCGTAGCGGGGTCTCGTTGATGTACGGTCGCCAGGCGTGCGCGCATACTTGGCGATATTTTGAAGCCGGTGCTCTGCATGCCAAGCGGCTCGGTGATATTCTTTTGAATATATTCACCCAAGCGCATGCCGCTGGCCGCGGCTACCAATTGGCCAGCCCAGTCGATATTGATCCCGTATTCCCAGCGCTCGCCTGGCTCAAAAGTCAGCGGTACAGAAAGGGCAATTTTTTTTCCAGAACCTGCGCGAGGCAAATTCATGGTTTTTAGATAGCGGGCGGAGTCGGCATTCCAGATGTCAGACGTAAAGCCTGCGGTGTGCGTGAGTAATTGACGCAGGGTGATTTGAGACTTTGGGGCACGCAGCAGGGGTTGTCCGTTAGTATCCCAACCCGTTAAAAGTTTGACTTCTGCAAGTTCGGGCAAGATCTTGGCAGCGGGCTCGTCAAGCGTTAACTTGCCTTGCTCAACTAATTGCATGGCTGCAGCACCCACGATTGGTTTGGTCATCGAGGCTAGCCAGAACACGGTGTCTGGTGTCATTGGGACGCCTGTACCCAGCGCGCGCTCACCAAAAGCGGCTTCGTACAGGGTGCCCTCCGCAGAGCTGGCCGCGGCAACAACCCCAGGAATATGGCCTGCACCAACCGCCTGCTGCAAAAGCGTATCTGCGACGGGTTTAAGTCTTGAAGGATCGAGTGAGGTCGTCATTGTTTAAAACGCAAGATAAATAGATGAGCACTGCCTGGTGAAGGGTAAAAAGCGGCTGTCTCTATTTATACCCGATTGTGCGCTTAGGGTCGGTACACTGCTAGGCGTATAAAATGACTCCAAATGAGACAAGCCAACCGACGATCAACTGAATTTAAGCACGACCCCGACCAGCCGGTCGCCAAGCGTCAACTGGGCGACTGGCGCGTGATCCGTGATTTGTTGCCCTATCTCTTTGCTTACCGCTAT
>JBAXLV010000690.1:0-1613 GCA_037134635.1 Alcaligenaceae bacterium | reverse complement strand
GATGATGATTTTGATTGGAAGGTGTTACACGATTATCAAAAACATCGGATTTGTACGCTGCTCGATCCAAGCACGGATCCTTTAGGCAAAGGATTTCATACGATTCAATCGACGATTGCGGTTGGCTCAGGTGGCATCTATGGCAAAGGGTATATGAACGGCACTCAAACGCATCTGGATTTTATTCCCGAGCGCACAACGGATTTTATCTTTGCCGTCTTTGCCGAAGAGTTTGGACTAAATGGTTGTGTAACGCTATTGGTGCTGTACTTGCTGTTACTCTTGCGAGGCTTGGCCATCGCTGTGGGGGCGTCGAATCATGGTGAACGGCTGCTGGCGGGCGCGCTGACGATGGTGCTGTTTATTTATGTTTTTGTAAACATTGGAATGGTGACTGGGATTTTGCCGGTCGTTGGCGTGCCTTTGCCTTTCTTGAGCTATGGCGGTACGGCGCTGTTAACGATTGGGGTTGCGTGCGGTATGTTGATGAGTATCAGTAAATATCGACCGCCTCAGCCTTAGTGTCAGTGAATTAAGCCTGCGGTGATCAGGCCGTTTAGTAACTTGTGTACTGGGGCCGGCAGGGCGCGCTGCTGCAGCTGCGCGAGCGGTACCCATTGCGCAGAAGGCAGAGAGTTCAGAGCATCATTTATTTTGGGTGTCCGCCCGCGTGCAACGCTCACGAGGTGAGGTTCAATGGTCAGCCGAAAATGCGTAAATACATGTAAAAAACTGGCTAGCACCGTGGTCTTGTCAATTGGTAATCCCAGGTTTTGATAGATCAAGGCCGGTTCAATGGTGACATCGTATTCAGGAAGGCTCCATAGTCCACCCCAAATGCCAGTGGTTGGGCGCTGATCAAGCAGGATATACCCAGGCTGATGGACAATTAACATCAGGGTGTTGCGCTCGGGTAGTACTTTGCGCGCGCGTGGCCAAGGCAGTTCATCGCTGCGATTTTGTTGCTTGGCGATACAGTCTTTTTTGAGAGGACAGCTTTCGCACTTTGGGCGACTGCGGGTGCAAAGCGTGGCACCAAGATCCATCAGGCCTTGCGTATAAGCAGACATTAACGCGGGATCTTGCGCGCAGGCGCGTGCGGTCGGAACTTGCTCGCGTGCGTGGTCCCAGAGTTGCAGCTCAATGGCGCGTGTTGTGGGGTCACCTTCAATCGCAAAAAGTCGCGCTAAGACGCGTTTTACATTGCCATCCAGAATCGCGGCGCGCTCGCCATAGCAAAAGGCAGCAATCGCGGCGGCGGTTGAGGGGCCAATACCTGGCAGCGTGGCCAAGCCCGCGGCATCTGGTGGAAACTTCCCGTTCCATTTTTCTACCACCTGTTTGGCACAGGCGTGCAGATTGCGCGCGCGAGCGTAATAACCTAAACCGGCCCACTGCACCATGACCTCGCTGGCAGGTGCTTGTGCCAAAGCCTTGACGGTCGGAAACTTGCTGAGAAATCGCTGGTAATAATCAAGTACCGCTGCAACCTGTGTTTGTTGCAGCATGATTTCGGATAGCCATACCCGATAGGGGTCGCGGGTACCCTGCCAAGGGAGCCCGTGGCGCCCATGCAGCCGTTGCCAGGTGACTAAGCGAGAGGCGATTTTCAT
>JBAXLV010000689.1:0-1617 GCA_037134635.1 Alcaligenaceae bacterium | reverse complement strand
CCACGCAGCGTTGCGCTACCCGCGTTGACGTTTTGCCTCAAGCTTGTAATGCTGCCCGCTGCAAGGCCTGTGCCTGCGATGAGTGGATTACAGGTTTCGACTGTCGTGCACATCGTTGCACCATCGATAAAGTTGCTCAAGTTGTTGTTGAATACCGTCACCGAGAGGCTTGCGTCTTTTTCTTTGGTGCGCAGATCAAAACCAATTTCTTGTCCAAAGTTGGTTTGTGGTGTCAAGTTGGGATTGGCAATTGTGAGCGAAGAACCGCTCAAAAAGGTTCGATACAACTGATTCATACCCGGCGCCGCAAAGTTTCGATAGACTGCCGCGCGTAGATCAACGTTATCGTTGACGTAATACTTAATACCTAAGGTGGGATTAAAGCTTGCGTAACTATTGCTTGCGAGTGGTGCATCGATTGGTGTTGGTGCTTTGTCCGCCGTATAAACGTTGCCACTCAAGCTAGAGTTATTAACCTGATAAAAATCTTCGCGCAAGCCAAAATTAACATCAACCGGGACGTCTTTAAATTTGTAGGTGCCAGTCACAAATAGACCTTGAAAACTATTTTGCCCCTTGTTAATCAGGTTTGCAGAATTGAAGCCGTTTGTGGCGTACTGATTAATGTTGTCGTCCGATGAAATGATGCGGCCATCCACGCCAAATTTCACATCTTTAAATTGACCAAAATCTTTTTGATAGAAAACAGACATACCAAAGTTTTGATAATTGTCTGTTTCATTTTGACTCATGTACGGCACCCCAATTCTGGGGGTAAAAATATTAAACGTTGGCGTTTGACCAGAGTTGGTCGTCTTCATTTGTTGAAACGCGCCCCAGGCGTTGAAGTTGATGCTGCTGTTGTCTGCAAAGCGCGTGGTACCGCCGGCTGAGAGCACATAGTTGTTCCATTGGTTGCTGGCGTTTTGCCAGGTGGCACTGGTTTCTGACGTTTCGTTCAAATTGAGTTTTGCGTAATATTTTGAATCTGCGCTTGGGGTAAAAATTGAATAAAGCGTCAAGTTATTGACTTGCGATGCCGTTGCGGTCATGTAAGGATTTCGATATTGCTCGGGTGTAGCGTTATATCCTTGAGTTTGCGAGCGGTCATAGCTAATGCCCAACGACATTTTGTCTGTTTTGAAAATTTGTCCAGAAAAGCCTGCGTTCAGCGAACTGTAGCTACCGTAGTCGCTATAGACACTCAGCTTGTCTTCTTGCGGGGGGCGCGTCACGATATTGACTACACCACCCATGGCCAAGTTACCCCACAGGCTGGTCGCGCCACCGCCGCGAATGACCTCGATGCTCTCAATCGAGTTTTTAGGGATACGGGCCCAATTAACCGTGCGAAAAAACGGATCGTTAAACGGGATTCCATCCACCATCACTAAGGTGTTGACATTGGTACTGGTGCCAAAGCCACGAATACTAAAGCTGCTGCCAGTTGGGTGCAGTGAGGTCGAAGGGATTTGATTGACAAAAATCCCGGGGATTTTATTGATGAGCTGGTCGGTAGAAGTCTCGGGGCTGTTAATAACGTCTTCGCGAGGAATGACTGTAGTGCTGAAAGGCAAACTTTCAAGTTCAATGCCGCGTCCAGCTGAGACGGTGACG
>JBAXLV010000688.1:0-1621 GCA_037134635.1 Alcaligenaceae bacterium | reverse complement strand
GGGGTCGTTGACCGTCCAGACCGCTACCCGAAAGCCGGCAGCGTGTATCTCGGTGACGAGCGCCTCGGTGACCAACGCATGTTTGAGGTGAATCGACACACAGCCTAAACGCGTTAGGGTGCTTTGCCACGTCGAGTCGAGTGTTGAGGTGAGCCAGCCCCGAGGTAAGAGGGGCGACTCCTGTTGTGCCGCCTCAAGCGCCTGGATCGAAAAGGAAGAGAGCAACGGGGGTACCTTGGCTGCCTGCCAAGAATCTCGGGCTTGCCCGGCGATGAGGGTGCCCGTGAGCGCCTCTAAACCAGGCGAGGGTTTGATCTCGATATTGCTGGCAACCTGTTGCGCTAGCGTGTAGCGCGCGATCGCCTCGAGGGTGGGGATGGTTTCTCCGGCAAAATCAGGTCCAAACCACTTTCCGGCATCAAGTTGAGCCAAATCTGCAAATACGTGCGCTTCGCAGGCGCCATGCCCATTGGTCGTGCGGTCAAGCTCATGATCATGTAGCAAGATTGCAACGTGATCCTGGCTCAGTTTTGCGTCAAATTCGACCATTTTGTAGCCAAAGCCGACCCCGGTACGCATGGCGGCGAGGGTGTTTTCTGGGGCGTGTGTGCCCCCGCCCCGGTGGGCAACAAAACGTGGGTAAGGCCAGGGTGGCAAAGTATGCATGATAGAAATCCGAAGGCTAAACGGGCCCAGATGCAAGCATAACGCACCGGGTGTTAAACTTTGCCCGCTTCGACTCTAGGCGTGCGACCCCCCTATGTTTGATTTTATCCGTAACCACCAACGCTGGATGCAGGTCATTCTGCTTCTTTTAATCCTGCCTTCGTTTGCGTTCTTTGGCGTCCAGAGCTACACAAGCTTTATGTCAAACGAACCTGAACTGGCTTCGGTTGATGGCAAAGGCATTACGCTTGGTGAGTTTAATAATGCACGTCGTGCGCAGCTTGAGCAGTATCGCAACATGCTAGGCGCACAGTTCGATGCCGCGGCCTTTGATACCCCGGCATTTCGTGAACAACTGCTCAACACACTCATCGATCAACGCGCGATTGCAATCGCTGCGACCAAAGGCGGCTACTCAGTCTCTGACGAGACACTTCGGCGCAGTATCGCTGCGATACCGGCTGTTCAACAAGATGGTCAGTTTTCGCCCGAGAGATATCGGCAGGCGCTGGCCGCCCAGGGCTTGACCACTGCAGCGTTTGAACAGGGTTTGCGCCGTGATCTGACGCTTGCTCAAGTGTTGCAGCCTGTCGGTCTGACAGCGCGCGTACCGACAGAGGTCGGACAAAAGATTTTTGCATTGATCACCGAGCAACGTAGCGTGGCACGCAAAGTATTCTCACTCGAGTCTTACGCTAAAGACATCACGGTTTCCGACTCAGATATTAAAAGCTGGTACGACGCCAATCAAGCTCAACTGACGATCCCTGAAAATCTGGATGTTGACTATTTAGTGCTAAACGAAGACGCGGCATCAAAAGACCTCAAAGTATCCGATGCAGATATTGAGAGTTTCTATAAACAAAACGAGGCGCGCTACGGCCAACCAGAGCGTAGACGTGTAAGCCATATCCTGCTTGAGATTGCGCCAACAGCAGATGCGGCAGCGAAAGCT
>JBAXLV010000687.1:0-1622 GCA_037134635.1 Alcaligenaceae bacterium | reverse complement strand
AGTAGGGGCGGCCTGGCATCGCCTCAGGGTTTCCAATCGCGATAGGTGTTGAAAAGGTTTTGCCTTGATCTGTTGAGCGTGCATAGAAGCTTCCGGTGCGCGCACTGCCTTGCGTAAACCAAGCTACGTGCTGCACACCGGCAGGGGAGACGGCTAAAGCGGGCCCGTGATGCGAGCAGCTATCTGTGGCCCAGTCGTCGACGGCGACGCGGCGAGTGGGGCCGGGAAGCGTACGAGTCGTAAAGGTTTGAGTCGCGTGGTCGCGTACAGAGCCTTCAAAAATGGCACGATACAAAATAACCGGCAAGCCGTCTGGGGTTAGCGCAGATGCAATACGGCAACACTCACAACTATGAGGCTGCGCAATGTTTTCTTGCGTAAAGGTTTTGGCACTATCCGCAGACCAGGCATAGGCAATTGAACCGCCCGGCAGCTTTTTACCCGACTTATTTGCTTGAGCAACGAGGCGTTTATCAATCCAGCTTGCAAAAATTTTACCTTCAGCGTCGGTCAGTAAAGTTGGAAAACGCTGGCTGGTCGGATCTTGACTAATTGGAGCAGGTACCGAAAAGCTTTTTCCTGCATCGGTTGAGCGTGAAACGTTGACCTGCGCATTCCAGTTCTTGTCGCGAAAAAACCCGTAGGCAACAACAAGATGACCGGTTGAATCGCGGACTAACTGGGGCCGTGCATCTGGGCCCGTATCTAAAAAGGCCCCGTGTTGAGCGATCTCTTTGCTAGGTTCAAACGTGATGCCAAGATCAGTTGAGCGGGCGATCGAGATCGCGCCGCCACCGGCCCACGTTAACCAGAGCGCGCCATCTTGCGTAAAAAGCGGTGTCGCTGAGCGCGCGCACTGAAGAGTTGCGTCTTCGCATGGCACGGCGGATGCGACGCTTTGGGTGGGTGTGCTTGCGTTTGGCGCAGCGTGCGAACCGTGCGAGTGTTGCGCAAACACGAGTGGTTGTGTGAGTAGCAAGGTAATACTTACGAAGCAGGCCGACCCGAGGCGATCGGCAAATCGCTTAGCCACACTTCTTAACGCTTGCTTTGGTTTAGATATAGAAGTCATTTAGATTGATCTCTTTTGATAGAGTTCGTTTAGAAGGTTGCCCGAACACCAAGCGTGAACCAGCGTGGTGGGCCCATGCTCGGCACACCTGATGAACTGATCGCACTGCTCTGGTAAGCGGTATAGGTCATGCCCTGTGCGAGATAATTCACATTGAACAGATTCTGAACGTTGCCATACAGTTGCACTGTTTTATCAAGTTGGTATCGAAAGCCAAGATTGACGAGGGTTGCGCCGTCATTTAACTGGGTGTGTGCAGTGTTGTTCCAGAAGGATGGAAACGACTGCAGTTGACCAGATAAGGCCAACTCGGGCGTCGCTTGCCATTGAACGCCGGCATTGACCATCCATGGTGGCACTTGACCAAGTTGCTCATTCGTTGGCGATGCGACATAGTCAGACGACGTCAAATAGGCCCAAGTTTGTGTAAAGCCTAGATTGACTTTGACGGTTTTTGATAGGGTGGCTTGGCCTAGAATTTCGAAGCCACGCAGCGTTGCGCTACCCGCGTTGACGTTTTGCCTCAAGCTTGTAATGCTGTCAGCTGCAA
>JBAXLV010000686.1:0-1627 GCA_037134635.1 Alcaligenaceae bacterium | reverse complement strand
CCTTGATTGACAGCACGCAAAAAGAAGTCAACGGCTGGGTACGACTCAAGCTGTATAAAGGCAATGTTTACACCGTATCGCGCGATTCAAAAGACACGCTGTTCGATCAAACCATTGCAACCTTTGATGATGATGGCGGCGCCTACAACCAAGCCGATGCAGCGGGCTTTATCAAGCTCAATGCCTTACGCATGCGGATTGAGTCACGTGCGGGTCGCAAACTATAAGCGCGTTTAACTAGCGCGCCTCACCCCGGGCTCTAATCAACGCAGCTGATTAAAGCGATCCAGACGCGTCAATTGAGCACCTCGACGGGTACCCGGAAATACCACGGTCAGTCTAGTACCCATGAATTGGGGACGACTGACCAAATTCCACCAGGCTCCGTGGGCCCGTGCAATTTCGCGAACAATCGCTAAGCCTAAGCCCGAGCCTCCTTCGGGCGCATCGGGCGAACGATAAAACGCCTCGAACACACGCCCCTGCTCTTGGGCACTAATTCCTTGACCATCGTCCTCAACTGCGAGCGTCGGCGGCGTAGACGTGACTAACAGCCTGATAGACTGCGCGCCTGACGCATACCGAAGCGCATTATCAATTAAGTTACCAAGTAGCTCGTCTAGCAAAATAGGATCACCCTCAACCCATACCGGCTGATCAGGTGCATCCAGATGCAATACAACACCCGTAGCTTGAGCACGCGTGAGCCACTCAGCCCCCGACGTGCGGACCCATTCACACAAGTCCAAACGCAAAAAATGATCTTGTGGTCGAGCCTCAGGATCAACACGCGCCAAGACCAAGAGCTGGCGGCCAAGACGAATCATTCGATCACTGACTTGTTTGATCCGTTCGGCACGTTCTCGAATATCGGCAGACAACGGCTTGGCGAGCATGAGTTCTGACTCAAGTTTCAAACCCGCCAAAGGGGTTCTGAGTTGGTGCGCGGCATGCCCGACAAAACGTCGCTGTGCCGCAAGCGTATCGTTCAGTCGAGACAATAAATCATTCGTGTGCCGCACCAAGCCGCTGAGTTCTTTGGGTAAGCCGTCAAGTTTTAACTGTCCTAGATCGTCTGCCGACCGCTGTGCGATTTCATCCGACAGTTGATTCACAGCGCGCATCCCCGAACGCACACCTCGCACGACGACCCAAACACACAGAGCAATGAATACCAGTTGCCCGGTCACCATCAACCAGAAAATATCTTCTAGTTGCCAATCGGCCATCTCAATCTTGTGCGTGATCACCCAGGTCGCAAGTAAATCGAGGACCACCAGCAAGACGATCGGTGGCAATAGCCTCAGAATCAGATTGCGCGCTAGGGTACCCGAGGCAAGGAAGGAGATCTTAGACATGCCAACTTTTCATAGGCTTGTACAGCAGCTTAAGACACTTCAGTTTCAAGCAAGTACCCAAAGCCTCGGACAGTCTGAATCGCAATCCCCTTTCCTTCAAGGCGTTTGCGCAAACGATAAATGTAAACTTCGACCGCATTTTCGCTAAAGTCTGCATCCAGTACCGACAGGCCTTGAACGATTTGCTGTTTAGTCACGACTTTACCCGCACGCACCAAGAGCATTTCAAGAACCGAGAGTTCGCGCACCGATAAAGCCAAACGTTGACC
>JBAXLV010000685.1:0-1637 GCA_037134635.1 Alcaligenaceae bacterium | reverse complement strand
CCCAAGAGTACGTGGGCCCTGTGATGACGCTTTGCAATAATAAGCGCGGTCAACAACTAGACATGACGTATCACGGCCGCCAGGTGCATCTGCATTACGAAATGCCGTTAGCCGAAATCGTGCTCGATTTTTTTGACAAGTTAAAGTCGGTGTCGCGTGGTTATGCCTCAATGGATTACGAGTTTAAAGAGTACCGCACGGCCGATGTCGTCAAAGTGGATTTATTAATCAATACAGACAAGGTCGATGCGCTTTCAAATATCTGCCATCGTTCAAACGCACGTTATCGCGCGCGTGACGTGGTATCGCGCATGCGCGAGTTGATCCCACGTCAAATGTATGACGTGGCAATTCAGGCTGCGATTGGCGCCGAGATCATTGCCCGCGAAAATGTGAAAGCCTTGCGCAAAAACGTGTTGGCAAAATGTTATGGCGGTGATATCAGCCGTAAGAAAAAACTGCTTGAAAAACAAAAAGCAGGAAAAAAACGGATGAAGCAAGTGGGTAGCGTTGAGATACCGCAAGAAGCGTTCTTGGCGATCTTGCAAGTTGACGACAAATAATTTTTCTACAAGGCTAAGTCGATGAGTTGGAATTTTGCTCTGATTCTGTTTGTGCTGATGCTTGTCACGGGCGTGGTCTGGACGCTCGATAAGTTTTCATTGAACCCGGCACGTCAGCGTCGCGTTGCCGAGGCTCTGGCGCTAGCGCGTCCGAGTTGGGTGGGTTTACCTCCTGTTGAGGTGCAAAATCGCGAAGAACAGATTCGTACCGAGGTCGGACGTATTCCCTGGTGGGTTGAGTATGGCGTCAGTTTTTTTCCGGTGATTCTGTTTGTGTTCGTGTTGCGCTCCTTTATTGTCGAGCCCTTTCGCATCCCGTCGGGGTCGATGTTGCCCACACTTCAGTCTGGCGATTTAATTCTTGTCAATAAATTCACGTACGGTTTGCGCTTGCCCGTGATTGATAAAAAAATTATTCCGATCGGTGAGCCTGAACGTGGGGATGTGATGGTATTTCGCTACCCAGTCGACCCCTCAGTGGATTACATTAAACGCGTGGTGGGTTTACCGGGCGACCAACTTGCCTATCTTGATAAAAAGCTATTTATCAATGGTAAAGAAATTCTTAGAAATCCAGATGGTCAATATTTCGAACCTGATCGTGTCGCATATACGGCACAGTTCACAGAGCATCTTGGTGAAAAACCACATCAAATGCTGTTAGATGAGCGACGATCGCAAGAGATCGGGCCAATTTCAAATTTTCCGCATCGTGAAAAGTGTGAATACCTCAGAAATGGTGTGCGATGCACCGTTCCGGCGGGCGTTTACTTTATGATGGGGGACAATCGCGATAACAGTTTGGATAGTCGGTACTGGGGTTTTGTACCTGAAGCCAATATTGTCGGTAAAGCTTTTTTTATTTGGATGAACTTTAGCAATCTCGGACGCATCGGGCGCTTTCATTAAGTTCGTTTTGTTTGGTTTCTGTTTATTGTTATTTTTTCATGTCACTTGCTGCACTTGAGACCTCGCTTGGATACCAATTCGTCAAACCTGCCTTGCTTGAGCAGGCGTTGACGCATAGGAGTCATGGCGCGCGTCATAACGAACGCTTAGAGTTTTTGGGTGATT
>JBAXLV010000684.1:0-1639 GCA_037134635.1 Alcaligenaceae bacterium | reverse complement strand
GGCTTGAGTTTGGCCATACTTGCTTTATTAATCAACAAGGTATTGTTTTGAAGCATATGACGCGTCATTGACAGCACGCCCTGCACTTCGTAGAACTTACGCGAATAAATAGTAGGGATTGGATTTTCTTGACCATCAACCGTCTTTTGTTGCAATGCGGTATATACCTCGCCAAAGGGAATCGTCGTTGGTGCAGCGCCAAACCCGCGCACCATTTCAACCCAAATCGGCGACTCAGGTACGCGCACCTTCAACCCAGCCATCTCTTCGGGCTTACGCACTTCTTTGCTAGTAAACGTGAAGTTACTCCAGCCCCAATACCAAATCTTAGTCAGGGGCACAATATTGTGCTTGTCCTTGAGTTCTGCCCAGATCGGCTCCATCGCAGCACCACGAATCACAGCTTCAGCTTCTTTCCAGTCTTTCCATAAAAAGGGAGCGCTCGGCATTTCAAAAGCCGGCACCATAATGTTTAACGTTGGCATTGAGGGCGTTGAAATATCAAGCGCACCCGACTTAAGTTGCTGCAGCAAATCAACCTCTTTACCGAGCTGCTCAGACGGAAAAACTCGAATATTCAACTGACCGTTCGACTTTTTATTGACGTTGTTGGCAAACTCTTGGTACAGGTCATAGGCGACCTCTCCAGGGCTATT
Organism: Alcaligenaceae bacterium; assembly: GCA_037134635.1. Lineage (GTDB taxonomy): Bacteria > Pseudomonadota > Gammaproteobacteria > Burkholderiales > Burkholderiaceae_B > Zwartia. The sequence continues at coordinate 983 of JBAXLV010000684.1, read as the reverse complement.
GGCATGACCAAAGCGCAAAGTGACTTGAGCGGCAGCGGCCAGCGATAAAGTAGCCAACGCAGCAGCCACGGCGAATTTTGTAAACGAGCGAGTGATTTTCATAGATTGTCTCTGCCACGATAGTTTGAATTGAACGTGAACTTGGGTGGTCATCACCACTCAGTCTTTTTTTACTAATTCACTGTACTACAGGCGATTCAGATGAAGCAAATTATATTTTTAGTATGAGAGGGTCCCTATTCAAAAACATGTAGTTGTGTACGATTGCGGCCAATAAACTCCCAATCGTAGCTGACCCCTAACCCTGGCCCGGTCGGCACAGAAACGCAGCCGTCAGCACCGACACATTCAAGTTGATCGGTATAGCCACAGGTATAAATCGGTGGCAACGCATTGGGGCAGTCGGGCCCCACTAACGCAACTTCGTAATAGTTTGTGTTGCGCATCGCGGCCATCAAGTGACGATGTGCAGGCCCGCTTGCATGGATTTCGCAATCCAGCCCAAGTGACTCTGCCATGTGTGCGATCTTGAGTGAGCCCGTGATCCCCATGTCGTATTCTGGATCGACACGCAGAAAATCGGTACCGCCTGCCAGCACAAAATCCGCTTTGGGTTCAACGCCTCTGACATGCTCAGTCATCAGCAATGGGGTCTTAAGCATTTCGCGTAAACGTTTGTGTGCAAACGCAGACACGCCCCCATCGCGGTAGGGATCTTCGTACCAAAAGTAATTGCCCTCGTCGCACGCTCGACCCACATACAACGCATCTGCAAAGGTTCTGAGTTCACAGGCGGGATCCAACATCAAGGTCAAGCGATCGCCTACGTGCTTGGCCAAATGCAATACGTTAGTCGCCTCTTCACGTGCATCGCCATCGTTCCAGCCATGCACTTTAAAGGCCCGATAGCCTAAGGCGTGGCAGTGCTCGGCAAAATCAACGAAGGCCTCTTTGCAATCAAGCCCGCCGTTGCGATCTGCATG
>JBAXLV010000683.1:0-1646 GCA_037134635.1 Alcaligenaceae bacterium | reverse complement strand
GTCTCTTTTCTGCTCGCGGTTACAACATCGAAACCCTCACCGTTGCGCCTACCGAAGACTCGACCTTATCGCGTCTGACGTTGGTGACGATCGGCTCGGATGATGTCATTGAGCAAATCACCAAGCACTTGAATCGGCTGGTCGATGTGATCAAGGTGGTCGATCTCACCGAAGGCCCCCATATCGAACGCGAATTGATGTTGATCAAAGTGCGTGCGGTGGGTAAAGAGCGTGAAGAAATGAAACGGATGGCGGATATTTTTCGCGGCCGGATTATTGATGTGACTGATAAGGCTTACACCATTGAACTCACGGGCAACCAAGAGAAGGTGCAGGCCTTTATTGATGCATTGGATCGCAGTGCGATTCTTGAAACCGTCCGCACTGGCGTTTCAGGAATTGGTCGTGGAGAGCGTATTCTCAAGCTGTGAGTAGTGCTTGGTTTGCGACAAGCTAAACCGATTTGTTTTAACGATTATTTGAATTCAACTTAAAAAATCTGGAGCCCAGAATGAAGGTTTATTACGATAAAGATTGTGACTTGTCCCTGATTAAAGGCAAAACAGTAGCCATTATTGGTTATGGCTCGCAGGGTCATGCCCACGCCTTGAACCTACATGAGTCGGGCGTCAAGGTGGTGGTAGGTCTGCGTAAAGACGGCGCCTCATGGGCCAAAGCCGCAAACGCTGGCCTTAAGGTCGCTGAAGTTGCGGATGCTGTGAAGTCAGCTGATTTAGTCATGATGCTGCTGCCTGACGAAAATATTGGTCAGGTGTATCGCGAAAGCGTGCACGGCAATATTAAATCGGGTGCCGCGCTTGCCTTCGCCCATGGTTTTAACGTGCACTATGGTCAGGTGATGCCGCGTGGCGATATCGATGTGGTCATGATTGCTCCGAAAGCACCTGGTCACACTGTGCGCGGTACGTATTCTCAGGGTGGCGGCGTGCCTTCACTGGTTGCTGTGCATCAAGATAAATCAGGGTCGGCCCGTGATGTTGCTTTGTCATATGCCTGCGCAATTGGTAGTGGTCGCGCTGGTGTGATCGAAACAAACTTCCGCGAAGAAACCGAGACCGATTTGTTTGGTGAACAGGCCGTCTTGTGCGGTGGTACCGTTGAGCTGATTAAAGCGGGTTTTGATACCTTGGTCGAAGCCGGCTATGCCCCTGAAATGGCATATTTTGAGTGTTTGCACGAGCTTAAATTGATTGTTGATTTGATTTATGAGGGCGGCATCGCCAACATGAACTACTCAATTTCAAATAACGCTGAGTTTGGCGAGTACGAAACAGGTCCTAAGATCGTCACTGAGGCGACACGCGATGCGATGCGTTTGGCGCTCAAAGATATCCAGACGGGCGAATACGCGAAGCGCTTTATTCTTGAAAATCAGGCCGGCGCACCTGCTCTGCTTTCACGTCGTCGTATCAACGCCGAATCACAGATTGAAGTGGTTGGTGCTCAATTGCGCGCGATGATGCCCTGGATTGCTGCAAACAAGCTGGTCGACAAAACAAAGAACTAACTTTGTTTCTTGTTTAAGGCGCCTGAATCTAAATCTCAGGCCAGCGCGTCCTGAACAAAAACGTCGATCTTTGAAACACGCCCCTCGGGGCGTGTTTTTTTGGGTTAACCTTTCGATA
>JBAXLV010000682.1:0-1657 GCA_037134635.1 Alcaligenaceae bacterium | reverse complement strand
TTTGCATTAATGAGTTAAACTGTTTAATGGAAATTTTTTTTAATTTAATTCTTTGTTTTAATTTCTAGATGAAATTTTAGCAAGAAGCATAAAAAATGAAGGTTTTTTATAAACAAGTATTACAGTTTTTTAAATTTCTTTTTTGCGTTTCGTCTCTTTATAACGTACAGGATTCCTATGAAAATCCACGAGTATCAAGGCAAAGAACTGTTGCGACAGTTTGGGGTGGTTGTGCCACGTGGCATTGCGGTTTTTAACATTGATGAAGCGGTCGCCGCTGCGCAAAAATTGGGCGGCCCCGTCTGGGTTGTGAAGGCTCAAATTCACGCAGGTGGAAGAGGTAAGGGCGGTGGGGTCAAACTTGCCCGCTCAATCGAAGAAGTGCGAAAAATCTCAGGTGAAATTCTGGGGATGCAACTGATCACGCATCAAACAGGTCCGCACGGGCAAAAAGTTCGCCGTTTGTTGATCGAAGAGGGTGCTGATATTAAAAAAGAGTATTACGTCGGTATTGTGACGGACCGAGGCACGCAACGCGTTTGCGTGATGGCCTCTAGCGAAGGCGGAATGGATATCGAAGAAGTTGCCGAACACCATCCCGAAAAAATTCTAAAAGTGTTTGTTGATCCCGGCACGGGTTTGACCCAGGCCGATGCACAGACGCTTGCGCGCGGCATTGGTGTTCCCGAGGTCTCTGTTGCCAAGGCGGCTGCTGAATTTCAAAAACTTTATAAAGTCTATTGGGATACTGATGCATCGTTGGCTGAAATTAATCCATTGATCCTGACGGGCAATGGAGACATTATTTCGCTTGATGCAAAATTTAATTTTGATACCAATGCGTTGTATCGTCATCCCGAAATTGTTGCGTACCGCGATCTCGATGAAGAAGATCCAGCTGAAATTGAAGCCAGTAAACACGAACTTGCATACATTCAACTGGATGGCAATATCGGCTGCTTGGTCAATGGTGCGGGTCTGGCGATGGCGACCATGGATGCAATTAAGTTGTTTGGTGGAGAGCCTGCGAATTTTCTGGATGTAGGCGGCAGCGCCACTGCAGAGCGCGTGACCGAAGCGTTTAAGATCATGCTCAGCAATAAAGGTACCAAGGCGATTCTGGTCAATATCTTTGGCGGGATCATGCGCTGCGATGTGATTGCACAGGGCGTGATCACTGCGTGCAAGGCGGTCAATCTGAGTGTGCCTTTGGTGGTGCGCATGAAAGGAACCAACGAAGAGTTGGGCAAGAAAATGCTAGCCGATTCGGGTCTGCCTATTATCAGCGCCGACACAATGGCTGATGCCGCAACCCGCGTTGTTGCTGCGGCTAAATAATTCTGCCAAGGATACTGATATGTCGATTCTGATCAACAAAGATACAAAAGTCATTACTCAGGGTATTACCGGTAAAACGGGTCAATATCACACGCGTACGTCGCGCGCCTATGCGAACGGCGAGGCTGCGTTTGTGGCGGGTGTTCACCCCAAAAAAGCGGGTGAAAATTTCGAGGGTATTCCTATTTTTGCCTCAGTCAAAGACGCCAAGGCAGAAACGGGTGCCAATGTCTCAGTGATTTATGTGCCGCCCGCTGGCGCTGCAGCAGCGATCTGGGAAGGGATTGAGGCTGAACTGGACTTGGTCATTTGTATTACC
>JBAXLV010000681.1:0-1662 GCA_037134635.1 Alcaligenaceae bacterium | reverse complement strand
GAAATGGTTACCGCAACTTGGCAACGTCAAGGTGCTTGCCGGTTGGGATGCTCAGGGGCAAGCAATTTTGCGCGCACCTAAAAGCCCTGTGACGCTACGTCATTTATTAACGCATACGGCCGGTTTCACATATGACATTTGGAATGCGGACATGGCGAAGTACATGAAAGCAACGAATAGCCCGCGTGCGGGTTCAGGTAAAAAGGCAGGTCTTGATATTCCCCTCTCGTTTGATCCCGGTACGCAATGGGAATACGGCATCAATATCGATTGGGCGGGCCAAGTAATCGAAGCGGGCAGTGGGATGAAGCTCGGCGAGTATATTCAAAAAAATATCACTGATCCGCTTGGCATGAGCAGTACTGCCTTCAAAATTTCGCCTGACATGCGTGCACGGATGGCAAAGGTTCATCAACGCGGTGCCAATGGCATACTGACTGTCACGCAAAATGAAACAAACCAAAACCCAGAATTTGAAGCAGGCGGTGGTGGGTTGTATTCAAGCGCCAATGACTATGTCAAATTCATGCGAATGATTTTGAATAAAGGTAAAGGTAATAATCAACAAATTCTTAAGCCAGAAACCGTCGAGCTGATGTCTCAAAATGCTATGGGCTTGTTGCGTGTAAAAATGCTGCCCACTCAAAATAAAGGCGCCTCTTTAGACGCTGAGTTTTTCCCCGGTGTGCCAAAGACTTGGGGCTTGAGCTTCATGATTAATGAGGCCTTGGCGCCAACGGGGCGTTCAGCAGGTAGTTTGGCCTGGGCGGGTTTGGCCAATACTTTTTTCTGGATCGATCCGAAAAAGGACGTGGCAGGTTTGCTCTTGATGCAAGTACTGCCGTTCGTTGACACAAAAGCTTTAAATCTTTTTACAAATTTCGAAAAAACGGCTTACACCTCACTAGGCTAATCTAAATAAATGATGAAAAAATCCCTACTCGGTCTCGGCGTGTCCTTGCCGCTCGTGGCCTCGGCCGCAATCACTCAATTCACAGTGACCTCTACGCAACCCTACGGGGATTTTGCCACGGGCAGGTATGTGCGTATCGAGGCTGAGGCAAAGGGCGAACTTGCACCGACCGAGGGGATCCCTGGGCTCGATCAGGCGCCTCGCAATGCGCGTGGGCTAGTCGAGTACCGCACACCTGTGACGTTGATCATTCCAGAGTCTTCGCGTTCGGGCAATGGCAGTTTGCTCGTTGATGTGCCAAATCGTGGGCGACCGATTAGTCACGGTCTATACAATAGTCCGCGCGCACGTCCACTGGTTATGGGCTCACTTGACCAAGGAACGGGATTTCTGCAAAACCGTGGCTGGTCTGTTGCGGTCGTGCAGTGGGAGCAGGGCGAAGGGCCTGCATTTCCGATGTTTGATGGCTCTAAAGGTGGCAAGCTCTATGCAGAGGGTGTGGGCTTTGCCGCTGTGCGTGACGTGACGCTTTTTCTGAGGGATGCGCGCGAAGGTAACCCACTTGCAGGTGCGATTAAACATACGTTTGCAGTCGGCTATTCGCAGACTGGGCGCTTTTTGAAGAGCTTTCTGCTCAATGGTTTTAATCAGTTTGATGGTCGCTTAGTCTTTGACGGCCTGCATATTACGCAGGCGGGTGCTGGTCAGTTGCCGCTTCTTGACGCCGGACCCGGTCCGGGCTCGGTCGC
>JBAXLV010000680.1:0-1662 GCA_037134635.1 Alcaligenaceae bacterium | reverse complement strand
CCAATCTGCGCACCCGTCAAACCTAGAAACAATCCTGTTTTACCGGGCAAGCGATTCAACATCCAAGTCCCACCAACATCAGGAAACAAGCCAATCGAAATCTCTGGCATCGCCAAACGTGAAGTATCGGTAACAACGCGGTGACTCGCACCGATCATGAGCCCCATGCCCCCGCCCATCACGATGCCATCTCCCCAAACGAGAATAGGCTTGGGAAACGTATGCAAACGATAATCGAGAGCATACTCTTCAGCGAAAAAAGTACCGGCATGCTGATTCTCAATCGCCGCGCGACCCTGGTTATCAACCATACTGTGGTGCAAAGCGTGTAGATCACCGCCCGCACAGAAAGCCTTGTCGCCCGCACCCTTTAAAACAAGCACGGCAAGCTTTGGATCATTTGCCCAGACCTCAATCTTCTTGGCGAGAAGCCGGGTCATTTCGAGCGACAGTCCGTTTAAAGTTTTCGGTGTGTTCAGTGTGGCAATGCCAATCCGCATGCCATTTGCACAATTCAGCTCTTCAAATAAAACAACCGCATTTTCACTGTTGACTTCGCTCATCTTACGTCAGCGCCTTTTTCAAGTAATTGGCGAGCAATGATGACTCGCATAATTTCGTTTGTTCCTTCAAGGATTTGATGTACGCGCGTGTCACGCACCAAACGCTCGAGGGGATAATCTTTTAGATAACCATAGCCACCGTGTAACTGTTGCGCATCCAGACAAACTTGAAAGCCTAGGTCTGTTGCAAAACGTTTGGCCATTGCGCAATAGGTTGAAGCATCTGCCGAACCTGCATCGAGCTTACACGCAGCAAGACGCACCATTTGTCGAGCGGCCACGGTGTGCGTCGCCATATCTGCATACTTAAATTGCAAAGCCTGAAAACCCGCGAGCGGTTGTTTGAATTGTTTGCGCTCAAGCATATAGGCGTGCGCGGCATCAAGAGCACCTTGCGCTGCACCGACCGAGCAAGTTGCGATATTAATCCGACCGCCATCTAAGCCGCGCATCGCAATCTTAAATCCTTCACCCTCTTTGCCTAAAAGGTTTTCAACAGGGACATGCACATTTTCAAATTTGATTGCTCGCGTGCTTTGGCTATTCCAGCCCATCTTATTTTCTTTACGGCCAAAGCTAATGCCAGGCAAATCTGCAGGCACCACGAACGCTGAAACACCAGAAGGGCCGCTGCCCCCCGTGCGCGCCATCACGATTAAAACATCCGTATCACCACCACCCGAGATAAAGGCCTTTGCGCCATTCAACACATAATGCTGTCCCTCAAGGACCGCATTGCTGGTCAGCGATGCAGCATCAGACCCCGAGCCAGGTTCGGTCAGGCAGTACGAGGCCAGCTTCTCACCTGAAGCGAGTTGGGTTCCCCAGTGCGCGCGCACTGCTGCCGTGGCCCACTCACCCACCATCCACGCTGCCATATTATGAATGGTTAAAAATGCTGCGGTCGAAGGATCAATGGCCGCCATCTCTTCAAAAACCAATGTCGCATCTAGTCTAGGCAATCCCAGTCCACCAATTTCGGGCGAAGCATACATGGCGCCAAAACCCATTCGACCGGCAAGTTTGATTGTTTCGATCGGAAAAATAGACTCTTGATCCCAGCGCGCCGCGTGCGGCGCTAGTTCGCCCAGCGCAGACT
>JBAXLV010000679.1:0-1665 GCA_037134635.1 Alcaligenaceae bacterium | reverse complement strand
CGCAAGTCAATCGCTTAGCCACCACCAAACCGTTTGAGTGGTTTGAGCAAAAACTGATTCACACCGTGCCTGCGCAGTATCCAGGTGCCGGACGACGTGTCTACCCCGGCTTTTTGCAACATGCGGGTTTCCTTTCAATGAACCCCGATCGGCACGTCAAATCGCATTACGATTTTTATCTTGACTTGATGCGCGGCGACGACGAAGACGCTGAGGCTCATCGCCGCTTTTACAATGAATACAACGCCGTACTCGATATGTCGGAAGAGTTTTATTTAGACACGATTCGGACTGTCTTTCAAGAGTTTGCCCTGCCGAACGGCACCTGGGAAATTGACGGGCAACTGGTCACCCCGAGCGATATCCGCTCGGTCGCACTGTTTACCATCGAGGGTGAACTCGATGACATTTCGGGCGAAGGGCAAACCCGTGCAGCGCAAGACTTATGTTCAAAAATCCCAGCGAACCGTAAACAGCATTACACCGCGCCGGAGTGCGGACATTACGGGATTTTTGCCGGACGCCGTTGGCGCACGACCATCTGTCCTCAAATTGCCGAGTTCATTCGAAAATCCTAGGTTTTGCTAGCGCCAGCATCTTCAGGTAACGCAACGCGTTGCCTGAACTTCTCAGTTCGATACCATGCTTGTTGAACGCATCAACGCTCTTTTGCCGCAAACCCAATGCACCAAGTGCGGGTATCAGGGCTGTGCGCCCTATGCCAAGGCGATTGCCACAGAAGGTGCCGCAATCAATCGATGCCCACCGGGTGGTCAAGCAGGCATCCAGGCCTTGGCCACGCTATTAGACAAGCCGGTGCTTGAACTCGATACCAGCTGTGGAACAGAGCGACCACTGCAAGTTGCCATCATCGACGAACAATTTTGCATTGGTTGCACGCTCTGCATACAAGCTTGCCCAGTTGATGCCATTGTGGGCGCCTCTAAGTTGATGCACACCGTGCTACCTGAGCAGTGCACGGGCTGCGATTTATGCGTTGCACCTTGCCCCGTCGATTGCATTGCCATGGTACCGGTCAGTCCGACACGGCCATGGACCACACACGACGCCACGCTTGCTCGCCTTCGATTTGAACAACGCCTGCAGCGCTTAGCCCAGGCGCCTGAATCACTCAGACAATCCGCCGAATCAAACCAACAAACAGAGTCTGCCCTAGCAGACTGCGTCGCGACAGACGGTACAACGCTGGCGAGTGCAGATAAGCAAGCTGCGATTGCACAAGCACTGGCACGCGCACGCGCTCGCCGTGCAAACGCACCCACACCTCAAACGCTTTAACAAACGAAGACTCAGTGCATGAACGCCGATAAAAGACGCGAGATTTTTAGCCGGATGCGGGAGGCGAACCCCAACCCCACCACTGAACTCGAGTACAAAAGTGATTTTCAATTACTGATTGCAGTCCTGCTGTCGGCACAAACCACCGACAAAGCTGTCAATCTGGCCACGCGCAAGTTCTTCACCAAACACGGTACACCAGAGGGCCTATTGGCCTTGGGTGAGGCCAAGCTTGCCGATTACATCAAAACGATAGGGCTCTATAAAACCAAGGCCAAAAACGCAATCGCGACCTGTGGGATTTTGCTTGAGCAGCACGCAGGCAAGGTGCCACAAAATCGCGAAGCGCTTGAAGCCTTACCCGGG
>JBAXLV010000678.1:0-1666 GCA_037134635.1 Alcaligenaceae bacterium | reverse complement strand
TTGAAGGTATCAAACGGCTCGGTCAAACTCGCCATGCTGCCAAAAGAAGCGCGCGGTGATCGCGTCAACGCCTCTATCGTCTTGCAGTTTGGCGATATCGAATCACTCAAAGGTCAGCGCTTAAATGCCATCGTCACGGCTGATCTTCTGCTCAAGGGCACTGATCAATTGACGCGCGAGCAAATCAGCGATCGGATCGACGCTCTTGGAGGAGAGGTTGGGATTTCGGGCTCGGGCACCGAACTCAACATCAGCCTCTCGACCACGCAGGCCAACATCGATGCATTGATCAGTCTGGTGCTTGATGTGGTGCAGCACGCCAATTTTGCGCAAGCGCAGCTTGATGAATACACCAGCAAACTCACGACTAGCCTTAAGAGTTCAATGACTGAGCCCACTGCCATTGCTTCGCGCATGCTGACGCGGCACGATAACCCTTGGGAAAAAGACGACATTCGCTACATGCCTAGTTTTGAAGAATCTCTTGCCTCCGTAGCAAATCTTAAGCGAAGCGATTTAGTGAATTTTCATAAAACATTTTATGGCGCGGGCAAAATATCGATCGGGATCGTGGGGCAATTTAACCCTGCAAGCTTCGAACAGACCGTTAGCAAGGTGCTGAACACTTGGGCACCTGGAGCGCCCTATGCCCGCATCAACCAGCCCTACCGCGCAGTCAAACCTGAGCAAATGCAAGCGCTCACGCCTGATAAAGCGAACGCGTTTTATACCGCCAATCTCAATTTAAAACTTCAGGACACTGATCCTGACTATCCCGCACTCTATCTCGCAAATTTTCTGCTGGGCTCGTCTGAAACATCACGACTCTGGATGCGCGTACGTGAAAAAGAAGGTCTGTCTTACAACGTACGTAGTCGCCTCTCAGTCTCTTCGTTTGAGCCCACTGGGTCGTGGGGCGTCTACGCAATTTTTGCCCCAGAAAATCGCGAAAAAGTAGAAACTGCGATTCGCCAGGAGTTTGATCGTTTACTTAAAGACGGCTTCGATGCGACCGAGGTCAAAGACGGGATCACCGCGCTTTTGAACTACCGTAAACTCGCTCGGGCACAGCAAGGTAGCCTGGCGTCTGCCTGGGTAAGCTACATGGAAAGTGATCGCACCTTTGCCTGGGCTGCAGAGCTTGATAAAAAGATTGCGGCACTCACCCCAGAGCAGCTCAATACAGCCGTCCGCAAATACTTGCAACCGACGCAGTTCAGCAGTGTGGCAGCAGGAGATTTTGAGAAAAAGAAATAAGCGTGTGCGCACTGCAAGCAACAGCCATTGCAGTTTGGCTTGGCTCATAAAACAACAGCCCCGAGGGGCTGTTGTTTTATCTGGGCATCAAGAGAAGAAGTCTTTGACGCGATCTGTCCAGGACTTACTTTGCGGCGAATGCTTATCACTGCCCTCTCGAAGCGAGGCTTCGAACTGGCGCAATAGTGTTTTTTGATCTTCGGTTAAACGCACCGGAGTTTCAACCACCACATGACAATACAAGTCGCCCGGATAAGAGGAACGCACCCCTTTGATGCCCTTGCCTCGCAATCTAAACGTTTTGCCAGATTGCGTACCATCTGGAATCGAAATTTCAGCTTTACCATTCAAGGTGGGGACCTGAACGTCACCGCCCAACGCCGCACTGGTAAATGGTATCGTCAACTCA
>JBAXLV010000677.1:0-1667 GCA_037134635.1 Alcaligenaceae bacterium | reverse complement strand
AACGCTTAAAGCTCGCAGGGCACTTAGCCGAGGCTGCTCGCAGTGGCATCTCAACAGCCAAGCTTGCAAAAAAAGGCAGTCTGTTTTTATTTGATGAGCCGACCACCGGTTTGCACTTTGACGATGTGGCACGTTTGATGCGCGCCTTCAGAAAGTTGTTAAGCGCGGGACACACCCTGTTAATCATTGAACACAATCTTGATGTGATTCGTGCAGCAGATTGGGTGATTGACTTAGGACCAGAAGGTGGCGACGCTGGCGGTGAACTGATTGTTTCGGGCAGCCCTGAAACGGTCATGGCACATCCAACTTCGCACACTGGTGCGGCGTTACGCGAGTACGCCGTTGCCATGACGCCTGATGCGATTGGTGCGTCGATGCTCGACGTTCCTGCAACCGACGATCCTCGACAAGCAGCCCGCGTGTTGCGCGAACCGACTGGCTCAGCGAGTCACTCACCAGGCCGTTCGCTACAAACTGTATTGAAAGAAAAACGTCGCGCTGCCACCAGCATTGATATCTTGCATGCGCGCGAGCACAACCTTAAAAATATAAGCGTCAGCATCCCGCACGATAAATTCACCGTGATTACGGGCGTGTCGGGTTCAGGTAAATCAACGCTCGCGTTCGATATCTTGTTTAACGAAGGGCAACGCCGTTACCTTGAATCACTCAACGCCTATGCCCGCGCGATTGTGCAGCCTGCAGGCAAACCTGATGTCGATGCTATTTTTGGTATTCCACCGACGGTAGCGATCGAACAACGCACCAGCCGTGGCGGTCGAAAATCGACCGTTGCCACGATGACAGAAATTCATCATTTCTTGCGTCTGTTGTACATGAAGCTGGGCACTCAAATGTGCCCGCAATGTCAGGTCAGCGTCGAACCACAAAGTGCCGATCAGATCGTCGCTCGGATAATGCGCGACCACAAGGGGCAACGCATCGGCCTACTGGCACCGCTAGTCACTGCACGCAAAGGTTTTTATACGGACCTTGCAAAATGGGCAGCCGGCAAGGGCTTCACCCATCTACGGGTCGATGACGAATTTATTGGCACGGCAAAGTGGCCGCGTTTAGATCGCTTTAAAGAACACACTATTGAGCTGCCGGTGGCTGACCTAGTGATCGGCACCGACAACGAAGCGCAACTGCGTGAAGGCGTTCGCAGCGCGCTTGAGCACGGTCAAGGCGTCATGAGCGTCGTGTGTTCGCTCGACAGACTGCATGCTGACATGTCAGCCAAACTCGACCAAACGCATTTTTCAGTCAAGCGTGCGTGTCCTAGCTGTGGCACAAGCTTTCCAGAACCTGACCCACGCATGTTTTCGTACAATTCGAAGCACGGTTGGTGCCACGGCTGTTTTGGTACGGGCTTAAAGCTGCAAGGTTTTGACGAAGCACAAACCGGCGAAGAAACGGCCTGGAACGCCTGGTACGAGGGTGAAGCAACCACCTGCACCAGTTGTCATGGTGCACGTTTAAACCCCATTTCGCGAGCAGTGCTGTGGCGCGATAAATCGATTGCCGAGCTTGCGGGCTTAGCGGTCTCAGACGCGCACACTTTTTTTACAGCGCTGGTCTTGCGTGGGCGTGACGCAGAGATTGCGCGCGACATCTTGTCTGAAATTCGTGGTCGTCTGCAATTTATGCAAGAAGTGGGGTTA
>JBAXLV010000676.1:0-1672 GCA_037134635.1 Alcaligenaceae bacterium | reverse complement strand
TAGCATTTCATATTTTTAGTCTCGGTTGATTTAGAAGTAAATTTAAAACACCAATTCAATCAGACGTGGCCCTTTCTCTTTAGCCGCGATGCGCATCGCATTGGCAAAGCCCTCGAGCTTCGTAACTTGGCTGCCCGCCACGCCGTGTCCTTTCGCAAGTGATACCCAATCCAGAAACGGGCGATCCAAATCCAGCATGCGCTTGGCGTTTTCACCGGCTTCAGGGCCACCCATATTTGCTAACTCGCCGCGCAAGATTCGATACGAACGGTTGGCAAAAATCACGACAGTGATATCAAGTTGTTCGCGCGCCATGGTCCAGAGTGCTTGCAGGGTGTACATCGCACTGCCATCACCGATAAAGGCAAAGACTTTGCGATCGGGGCAGGCGACTGCTGCGCCGACTGCAGCGGGCAGACCCCAGCCGATTGCGCCGCCCGTGATGTCGATACAGTCATGCGGTGCAGCTTGCGGTAAGGTCTTGGCAAATTGCCGGCCCGAGGTCACGGCCTCGTCAACCATGATTGCATTTTCAGGCAGTGTCGCTGCAATGATGGCGCCAAAGTGCTCAACCGAGGGCGTGCCGGTGGGTAGGTCGGTAATGATAGGGCCCGTCGATAACTGCGCGGGGGCGGTATTTTGTGCACCTAGGGCATCAACGAGTGCTTGTAGGCTTGCTTCGATGTCATGCGTGAGCGTGGCCAAGGTGTGCACTTCGCAATCAGGCTGCTTAATCATGCGCGGCTTGTTTGGATAAGCGAAAAATGCCACGGGAGGCGCACTGCCCACGAGCACAAGGTGCTTGGCATCTTTGATCAGCGCAACGGCCCCGTCAACCGGGAAAGGCAATGGGGCAATATTGACTCGACCCCGGCCGCGCTCCATGCGTGGGTTACGCGGCTCAGAGGCGAGCTTACAGCCCGTGTGCGCGGCAATCTTACCCGCCAGCGTTGCAGCCTTGGCACGCAGCGCAGGGCCCCCGAGCAAGAGGGTGGTGACCTCTGCGGTTTTGCGATCTGAGAGTAGCCGCGCTAGGGCCAGCACGGTATCCGCCAAAGGTGCTGCCGCAGTTTGTGCCGGTGCTGTTGAGTAGTGTCCGGGGTCCGAGGGTTCCCAGGCGCAGTTAGCGGGCAGCACCAGGGTGGCAATGCGCCCAGGCGTACTGCGCGCTTGAGAGATTGCTTCGGCGGTATCCAATGGTGCAGCCGATGCTGACATCGTGGTCTTGACCCAGTTCGACATGGGGCGCGCAACCGCCTCGACATCCGAGTTGAGTGGGGCATTGTTATGAATGTGATCGAGTGCATGCTGACCAACAATATTGATCATGCCCGAAAAGGCACGCTTGGCATTGTGGATGTTGGCTAACGCATTGCCTAAGCCTGGCCCGAGGTGCAAGAGCGTGGCAGCTGGTTTTTCAGCCATACGGTAATAGCCATCGGCCGCGCCGCTCACAACGCCTTCAAACAGGCCCAGTACACAACGCATGCCAGGGGCACGATCCAGTGCTGAAACAAAGTGCATTTCAGAGGTGCCGGGATTAGCAAAACAAACGTCGATCTCACCCTTAAGCAGGGTGTGTACCATGGCTTCTGAACCGTTCATTGAATGACTCCTGAGGTTTTATCCTTGAGTGTTTCGCGTGCGATGATGACTTGATGGACTTCAGTCG
>JBAXLV010000675.1:0-1673 GCA_037134635.1 Alcaligenaceae bacterium | reverse complement strand
TGACTTGCTCAACCGCATGAATTCGTTTTTTAACAAAACCAAAGATGCCGCTACGCACATCAAAACGGGTGACAAGATTTTTAACACTGAGCACTACGCGTTCAGTCTGCGTGTGAGACTCAACCACCGGACTGGGCAACGGCGGTGACACAGAGAGTGATTCAGCACGATTCAACAGCAACTCAAAACGCGCCGGCTGATCCGTACCCCGCATCGCGCCGAGCTTAGGCACCGCAGCCAAAAGCGTTTGTGTATATGGATGCTGGGGATGTTCAAAAATTGGGATCACTGCGTTTTCTTCAACGACCTCGCCATGACGCATCACCATCACCCGGTTGGCGACTTCAGCCACCACGCCCATGTCATGCGTAATAAAAATAACGCCCATATCCATTTCTTTTTGCAGTTCTCGAATCAGCTGCAAAATCTGCGCCTGAATCGTCACGTCAAGGGCGGTGGTCGGCTCATCGGCGATCAAGAGCGCCGGCTTACACGATAACGCCATGGCAATCATGACACGCTGTCGCATTCCGCCCGACAACTCATGCGGATAGCGTCCTAGAATCGCACTCGAATCAGAGATCCGCACTTGATCAAGAATTCTTTTTGCCGCGGCAATCGCCTGGTCATGATTCAAATCCTGATGCAGCTGAATCGCCTCGATGATCTGCGTGCCTACCGTAAAGACTGGATTCAGCGAGGTCATCGGCTCTTGAAAGATCATGCCAAGGTCTGCACCCCGCATACGGCGCATTGCCTCTTCAGGGGCTGCGCGCAAATCGACTTGCGAACCATCCCCGCGATGAAACACCATTTCACCCTGATGAATCTGGCCACCACCAAACTCGACGAGTCGCATAATCGCCAATGAGGTCACCGACTTACCTGAACCTGATTCGCCCACAATCGCAAGCGTCTCGGCCCGATCAACATGCAGGCTTAAACCCTTGACTGCATGCACGGCGTTCGCCCCACGACCAAACGAAACGGACAAATTGCGAATATCAAGCACCCGGCGCTGCGTCGTCAATGTTTGCGCGGTCATGACTTAAATCCTTTTTGCCAGTCGTGGATCGATGGCATCACGCAGCCCATCGCCGAGCATATTGATCGACAAAATCGTGATCGATAAAAACAAAGCCGGAAAGGCGATCAGATGGGGTTTAATTTGCCAGAGCGCACGACCCTCTGCCATGATGTTCCCCCAAGAGGGAATCGAGGGTGGCACGCCGGCGCCGATAAAGGACAAGCTCGCTTCAGCGAGGATCGCCAGGCCACAGATGTAGGTAGTCTGCACCGTTAAGGCGGCGATCGTATTCGGAAAAATATGCTTGCACACAATACGCAGGCGCCCCGCCCCAGCCGCAACAGCCGCTTCAACATACGGTTGCTCGCGTAAGGATAAGGTCAGGCTACGCACCAAGCGTACCACGCGTGGCACCTCTGCTATCGTGACAGCCAAGATCACGTTCTGCAACGAAGCGCGCGTCAAGGCAATCAAGGCAATGGCCAATAAAATTGTTGGGATCGACATGAAGCCGTCCATGATACGCATCACGACGGCGTCAATCCATTTAACAAACCCCGCAGCCAGACCAATCACCGTACCGATGACCGCAGACAGCAAGGCCACCGAAAAGCCAACAGTCAAAGAAACGCGCGCACCGTACACA
>JBAXLV010000674.1:0-1676 GCA_037134635.1 Alcaligenaceae bacterium | reverse complement strand
GATTGAAGTTGCGGTAATCGACTATGGCGTTGGCAATTTACTTAGCGTCAGTAGGGCGCTAGAGCATTGTGGAGCAAAGGTAATGGTTACAGATGACCCCCAAAGCATACTTTCTGCAGATGGGGTAGTGCTGCCTGGTGTAGGTGCCTTTGCCGATGGTATGGCAGCGCTACAAGCAAATGGTTTGGACGCAATAGTCCGCCAGGTTGCGGCTAAAGGCACGCCACTGCTTGGTATCTGCTTAGGTATGCAGTTGTTGTTTGATCAAAGCGAAGAGTTTGGTGCAACAACTGGACTGGGGTTGATTCCAGGGCGTGTTGTAAATATCCCGTCGATAACAGCAACAGGCGAATTGCAAAAGATACCACACATAGGTTGGAATGAGCTGGTGTTACCCGACCAACATATGTCTTGGCAAGGGGGCCTGTTTACCGATATTTTGCTTGGTGATGCTGTTTATTTTGTGCATTCATTCATGGCGGTACCCGCATCACATATACATCGGTTAGCTGATTGCGTCTATGGTGGAGTATCAATCTCTGCCGCAGTACAACGTGATAACGTGGTCGGCTGCCAATTTCACCCGGAAAAAAGTGGCGAAGTGGGTTTGAATTTGTTGCGCAGGTTTACCCGGCAATGAGAATACTTGTCTTGATTACCGCACGTGGTGGCTCCAAGCGGCTTCCAGGAAAAAACATTCGTGTACTCGGCGGAAAACCCCTAATTGCGTGGTCCATTGATGTAGCTAAAGACATTCCGGAAATTTGCGACATCCTGGTTAGCACGGATGACACCGCAATTGCGTCTGTATGCACAGAGGCTGGCGCTCTCGTGCCATGGCTACGCCCCCCAAAATTAGCAACCGATATTGCAAGCTCAGTCGATGTTGCTTTGCATGCAATAGATTGGTATGAGACGGCAAAAGGTGCTGTTGACGGTATTCTGCTGTTGCAGCCGACATCGCCATTTAGGTCCAAAAAGACCGTGCTCAGAGGTATTGACCTGTTTCGCGAAAACGGGCGAAATCCCGTGCTGGGTATCTCACCGACGCACGCACACCCCATGTGGACCTTAAAGATGGACGGAGAGTTTATAGTGCCATTTTTCCAGAATAACGGATTAGTAACGCGGTCACAAGACTTGCCGACGGCCTATGTGGTGAATGGAAGTTTTTACTTAATTTCGCCCGCAGAACTGCGAAATAATCGGTCCTTTATTGGCTTAAAAACTACTCCATTGATAATTCAATCATCTCAAGAGGCGTTGGATATTGATACCGAGTGGGACTGGAAAGTGGCAACCACATTTTTGTCAATGAATAATGAAAATTGATTCAAAAATAACCTTATCAGATATTTTGGCCATAGAAGATGATATTAAAATATTAAGTATTTGCTGCCCAAAAACCAACATACCAGTTTGGCCACTAATAAGAGTTTTTTACATTCGCTTGATTCTAGGCGATCTTGTGTTTCACTCCAAAATAACCGGCATGTCATCAGCGAAACGAAATTTTTTTCGAACAATTTTAACGCTTGCAAAGTCTACTGCGATAAATATTCAGTATCTCGTGGCAGGAAAATTCAAGGCTTCGATATGTATATTTAGTTCAGGCGTAGCAGATAGTTTAGATTCTGGACTATATTTCAACCGCTTATCAGATCCATTTGTTAACC
>JBAXLV010000673.1:0-1682 GCA_037134635.1 Alcaligenaceae bacterium | reverse complement strand
ATCGAGAAGGCGGCGTACTGATCAATAAATATGGTCAGCGGTTTACCAACGAGCTCGATAAGCCAAACAAAGATATGGCCAAGCAGCCCGAGCGAATCGGCTGGATTGTGCTGGATAGCGTCGTCGCTCAAAAATTTTCAGCCTGGCCTTATTTCATCTCGACGGCACCAGGCGTCGCCTATGCCTATCTCGATGATTACCGTCGTAATCGTCCCGACATCTTTCATTGCGCGCCCACACTGCAAGCGCTGGCTGCAAGTATGGGCGTCTTGGAAGACAAGCTCGTTGAGACCATCGCGCAATACAACCAAAGTGAACGCGGCTCAAGACCTGAGATTACGCAAGGGCCTTTTTATGCGTTGGGGCCAATCAAAAGCTACGTTGTGTTCACCGATGGCGGCCTGAAAGTATCTGACAAGCTTGAAGTGCTGCGCGCCGACGGGCAGGTGATTCCTGGCCTGTACGCGGCGGGGTCGGCTGGCCAAGGTGGCTTATTGCTCGAAGGCCATGGCCATCACTTAGGCTGGGCCTTTATCTCGGGTCGCATCGCGGGCCGCGCCGCGGCGCACTATGACCGAGCTACTGATCAGCCTTGATATCGGCAGCTTTAACGACCTGCGCCCACTTTGCAATATCGGCTTGAACAAACGCTGCGAAATCTTTTTCAGTCGTGATGGTTGGCACAAGCCCCTGCTTGAGTAAATCAGCCCTCATTTCGGGCTTGCTTAATACTTCAAGTGCAGCCAAATGCAGCGCATTGCGGGCTTGCGCAGGCGTACCCGCAGGAGCCATCAGCCCGTACCAGTAATCCATATCGAAGCCCGGAATACCTGCTTCAATAAAGGTCGGTACCTCAGGCATCGCCGGAGAGCGGTTTTTCCCGGTAAGGGCGATGGCTTTCAGTTGGCCCGACCGCACAATGCCTGCGACCGCAGGCAGCGGGGCAAACATGACCATATCGCGTTGTTGTCCAAGCATGTCAGCCGCAACCGCACCTGTGCCCTTGTATGGCACATGGGTCAGTTTAATTTGTGTTTCAAAAATAAAAAGCTCAGCCGCCATATGCGCACCCGAGCCCGTACCCGCCGAGCCAAAATTAATCTTTCCGGGATTGGCTTTCGCAAGCTTGACTAAATCTCCGGCAACTTTAACTTCGGATGAAGGGTGCACAACCAATACCATGGGTGCAGCAGCCAACGCCGTCACGGCAACAAAATCGCGCTCAACGTTATAGGATAGCTTGGGATAAATGCTGGGATTCACACCGATTTCAGAAACAGACCCGACCAATAAGGTTTTGCCATCTGGGTTCGCGCGGGCAACAAACTGTGCGCCAATCGCACCTGCCGCCCCAGGGCGATTTTCAATGATCGTACCCACGCCGAGCTTTTCAGCAACCTTGGGCATGACCATTCGGGTCAACACGTCAGTGCCACCGCCCGGTGCAAACGGGATCACCACATTGATAGGCCGATCATTTGCAGCTTGCCCATGCGCCGCAGGCAGTGCGTTGAGCACCCCAAACACCAGAAGGGTCAAGACGATCTTGAAGCAGATTTTTAGGCGTGTCAGCATGAATGCCTCCTGTCAGTACGATCCATAACCGCATCCTAAGGACAAGAATCGGTTCGTTATGATTGAATTGAATATTAACGAGGATCCGCCACCCGTGCGAGCGGTGG
>JBAXLV010000672.1:0-1683 GCA_037134635.1 Alcaligenaceae bacterium | reverse complement strand
GTGCGCCCAAAATTCAATCTTGCCATGCTAGCCCCAAAAGGTCCGGGCAACACCACAGCGTTAGGCATCCAACGCGTGTATCACGCAGCGCAATGGTGGGACGCAAAACGCTACGCCCGTCTGGATCTGCCGGTGGGTGCTAAGATCGGTGGGCCTGCAATTCTGGAACAAGCCGATACAACGATATGGGTCGAGCCCGACTTCAGCGCCAGGGTTGACGCGCTTGGCAACTTGTTAATCGAAAGGAGTCATCCATGACCTCAACATCAACCCAGCATATCGGACTGATTATTGTTGATATGCAAAATGACTTCTTGGCAGCAAAAGGCGCCTATGCGCGGGGCAATACAACAAGTCACGAAGCCTCGTTGTTGGCTGCACGAATTGCTCCGGTCGCTCAAGCAGTGAAACAAAAACAGGGCCTCGTTGCGGCGAGCCTGTTTACGCTCTGGCCTGATACTAAGGGTGAACCCATGATTTCACCGCACTTATTAGCGCTTCGGCCTTTTTTACGTGCTGGTGACTTTGCTATGGGTAGCTGGGGGCACGCCAATGTCGATACCATCGCACCCTGGGTCGACGTTTCAGTCTACAAAGTGGCCTTCTCGGCATTCTTCAATACACAGCTTGACTGGGTACTGAGGCGTGCGGGTATCGACACCGTTGCCGTATGTGGCATTCTCACCAACGGTGGCGTGGCTAGCACGGTACGCGATGCACACATGCGCGATTATCAGACCATCGTCTTAAGCGATGGTTGCGCAACCTTCAAAGACACTGCGCAGCAGGCCGCCTTAGCTGATATGGCGTCGGTTGCCAAAGTAATGACCTGTAGCGAATTTATTGCGACGCTCTAACTAAGGAGGCACATCACATGACAGCTCTTAAAAAAACAAGCATGATAGCTTTTGCCAGTCTCAGCTTATTTTGCAGCATGACGACTATACAAGCCCAAGAAGAGCAGTATCCAAGCAAATCTGTCCGTATCATCGTGCCCTTCGCCGCCGGCGGCTCAACCGACATCGTGGCACGCATTCTGGCCGATAAACTGGGTGCCGAATTCAAGCAGACCTTTGTAGTCGATAATCGCTCGGGTGCCGCTGGCAATATTGGTGCAGATGCCGTCGCGAAAGCACCGGCCGATGGCTATACCCTGCTTGTAGGAACCACGGGGACCCTCGCGATCAACCGTTACTTGTACAAAGACATGACCTACGATGGCCTCAAAGACTTCGCGCCCGTGAGCTATACGTCAAGCATTACAAATATTCTGGTTGTATCGTCAAAGATTCCTGTGCGCACCGTCGCTGAGCTCATCGCGCTGGCCAAAAGCAAACCTGGCGAACTCAACTTTGCCTCTTCGGGCGCAGGAAGTTCGACGCATATGTCGAGCGAGTTATTTAAAGCCATGGCAGGTATCGATATCGTGCACGTTCCGTACCGCGGCAGTGCTCAAGCGATGAATGATGTACTCTCAGGCCAAGTCACGATGCTGATCGACAATGCCCCAAGCTCAGTGGGCTTTATCCAGCAAGGGACACTGCGTCCTTTGGCCGTAACAAGCTCAAACCGGCTGCCCAGTCTGCCAGACATCCCCACCATGGATGAATCGGGTTTAAAAGGTTATGAATCCTTATCCTGGAGTGGCATTGTTACACCCGCCGCTACACCCAAACCCATCAT
>JBAXLV010000671.1:0-1691 GCA_037134635.1 Alcaligenaceae bacterium | reverse complement strand
CCCAGATCGAGCAATTGCTTGATCAAATGTGTTTCGCCAATCGGCGGGCGTGCAACAGCCTGCGTGTTGTAGGCGGCGCAGGCTTGTAGCTGCGACATGATGGTCAACGGATCTGTTGGCGTGTGTTCGCCATCAAGCAACATCCAATCAAACTCTGCAGTCGCACAAATTTCAGTCGTAAAGGGATCAGGGATCGAAATCCATAAACCAATATTAGGTTTGCCGGCTTTGAGAGATTGTTTAAAACGGTTGGTGTAATCAGGCATGGTGTTGCTCCTAGTATTTTGTTTAACTTACGATTCCTAAGTGCCAAGGCACAAATTCGTTATCGCCTAAATTCAGTAATTCACTTTTTGATTTTTCGCCAGAGGCTGTGCGCAAGATGTGTTCAAAAATTTCTTGGCCCATCTGTTGTACATCAAGCACGCCATCCAAGATCTTGCCGCAGTTGATATCCATATCTTCTTCAAGGCGCGTAAACATGGGCGTATTGGTTGCCAGCTTAATCGTTGGTGCAGGTTTAGAGCCAAACATTGATCCCCTGCCCGTCGTAAAGCAAATAATATTTGCACCACTCGCGATCTGACCCGTGACCGCGCAGGGGTCGTAGCCCGGCGAGTCCATAAATACAAAGCCTGGTTCGGTAATCTGCTCAGCATATTCATACACTTGTTGCAAGGGCGTGCTGCCGCCCTTCATGGCCGAGCCCAATGACTTTTCAAAAATATTGGCCAAGCCACCCGCTTGATTGCCCGGTGCGACGACACCATTGAATTGACCGTTTTGCCCGCGGGTGTACTCCTCCCACCAGGCAATACGATCTAATAATTTTTGTCCCACTTCCGCGCTGATCGCACGGCGGGTCAACATGTGTTCAACGCCATGAATCTCGGGCGTCTCTGACAAAATGGCCGTGCCACCCTGTCGCACCAAAACATCCATTGCGGCGCCAAGCGCGGGGTTGGCGGTGATGCCTGAAAAACCATCCGAGCCACCGCATTCCAGTCCAATCTTAAGATGACTCGCACTGACGGGCTCGCGTTTAATCGCATTGGCACGCGGCAACATCGACTGGATTGCAGCGACACCTGCCTCAATCGTGGCGCGTGTACCACCCTCTTCTTGCATCACCAAGGTATGCAGCGTGTCAGATTTTTCAAGGCCTTGTGAAGCCACCAAGTCAGCAACCTGATTGCGCTCGCAGCCAAGCCCAACAATCAACACACCCGCCAAGTTTGGATGGGTGGCATAGCCTGCCAACGTACGGCGCAACACATCAAAATGCAAGCTTGGCGTCGACATTCCACAGCCTGTCGTTTGCGCAAACGCCACCACACCATCTACATTGGGATAGGCGGCCAAGCGTTCTGGCGTGAACCAATCGGCGATGCGCCGGATTGCAGTCGATGAGCAATTAACCGATGACATGATCCCGATAAAGTTGCGCGTGGCGACACGTCCATCCGCACGCACAATCCCCATGAAGCTTGCACGCTGCTCAAGCGGTACATACTGAACCGGCACGACATCGCGACCAAAATCATGTTGATGCTGAAATTCGGCCAACGCGATATTGTGGCTATGCACGTGTTCGCCAGGTTCAATATCACGCGTCGCGACACCAATGGGCGTGTCGTACTTCAACACAATTTCGTTCGCGGCGATTTTACGGGCGGCGATCTTATGGCCGG
>JBAXLV010000670.1:0-1694 GCA_037134635.1 Alcaligenaceae bacterium | reverse complement strand
GTTTATTCTTCAAACCATACACCAACAGATACCCCACGCACGCTGGCATGCCGCGGGGATCTCTCTGGGTGGTAATGCACTCTTGAAGTACCTGGGTCAATACCCGCGCGTCTGCCCATGGCTTGTGGCCGCAGCCGCTGTCTCTGCGCCGCTCGACTTAGTGGCTGCCGGCAATCATCTATCCGATCACCTTTTTAACCGCGAGGTGTACTCGCGTTATTTTTTGCAGTCGCTTAAGCCCAAAGTGCTCGAGAAGGCACGCCGATATCCGGGTGTCATCGACGTGTTCAGAATCAATCAAGCGCGTGATCTGCGCGAATTTGATCATGCCTATACGGCACCGATGCATGGCTTTAAAGACGCCATCGACTATTGGACGCAATCGGCAAGTAAACCCTGGCTCAAAACAATTATCACGCCGACGCTCGTGCTCAATGCGCGCAACGACCCCTTTTTACCCGAGCATACTTTGGTCGGCCCAAACGAATGCAGTAACGCTGTGACCCTGCACCAACCCGCACAAGGCGGACACGTGGGTTTTGTAACAGGGTCTTGGCCTGGTCATTTGAACTGGTTACCTGCGCGGCTCGAGCAATTTTTTAATCCATACGAACAGACTAAGACCTGAAACGTTCGAGCAATCTTCGATCATCGGCAATTTTGGCGCTGAGCACTCGAATCTGAACATCAAGTTGTGACTGCAGATAAAAATCCTGCGACAGCGTCCGCGCCTGCTGCAATTGGGTCACCGCCGCAGACAACGCTCCTAACTGTTCGTAATAACTTGCCATCGCCCGGCGAGCCGCCACGGGATCATTTAAACGATCGTGACTATTGCCAAGCATTTTATAAAAATCGGGCTCACTGCTTGGCCAACGTTTAATTTGCTCTTGCAAATAAGCGATCAACTCTTTGTCTTTACCCATTAACTGTAAACACTCTGCAACCTTGAGCGCAAAGGCCCGTCGCTCAGGCCAACGTTTCTGCCCAGCCTGGGCACTCGCGAGCGCCGACGCGATTTGGCGACCGGCCAACTCAAGATCGACACGCTGTAAATCTAAATAAGGTGAATTCGCCAACAAGGCTTGCGCTTGCTGCAAGGCATGGGTCGCAGTTTTATAGTCTTTACGCACTGCTGCCGCCAGAGAAACACCGTACCAGGCTGCCGCCTGTTTTGGCGCGGCAGTCGTCGCACCATCGCCAGGCCTCGCGCCCAGTCGCGCCTCTTCTTGCAGTTGCTCGATCGTTTGCAGCAACAAGCGAGGCTCAGTCGC
Source organism: Alcaligenaceae bacterium (assembly GCA_037134635.1). Lineage (GTDB taxonomy): Bacteria > Pseudomonadota > Gammaproteobacteria > Burkholderiales > Burkholderiaceae_B > Zwartia. The sequence goes on along the minus strand of JBAXLV010000670.1, from coordinate 420 downwards.
CTGCAACACCCGCGACTTCGCCCGAATAAACCAATATTCATCCGATGCCTGATACCTCGCGACCGGAAACTGTTGAATCCGATTTTGCATATCGGTCATCCGCGAAATGCTCAGCGGATGCGTTGAAGCGTACACCCCGCCCCCTCGCCCTTCGTTCAGGCTCGAGGCTTGCATGAAGCGACCAAACATGACGGCCATCCCGTTTGGGTCGTAGCCCGCCTTGCGTAGCATTTCAATGCCCGTTCGATCCGCCTCTTGCTCTGCATCGCGGGAAAAGCCAAGCTGTTGTTCGATCGCCGCGGCTTGACCAAACGCGGCGATACCCATCGCGGCCTGACCACCACCGCGCGTCAGGGCCGCTGCGACTGAGGCCAGTAAGGTCGCAATCGCGATGTGTCCACTTTGTTGCTGCTGCGTGAG
>JBAXLV010000669.1:0-1706 GCA_037134635.1 Alcaligenaceae bacterium | reverse complement strand
CCCGGTACAAACGAGTGGAAGCGCATCTCTTGGGACGAAGCGTTAACCCGCATCACCAAGCGCATGAAGGCTGACCGCGATCAGAACTTTGTAGAAAAGAATGCAGCGGGCGTAACCGTGAATCGCTGGAACACCTTCGGCATGCTGGTGAGTTCGGCTTCAAATAACGAAGCCGGTTATCTCAGCGCCAAGGTGTTGCGTTCGCTCGGCGTTGTTGCACTCGATACACAAGCGCGTATTTGACACGCCCCGACGGTAGCCAGTCTGGCTCCGACGTTTGGGCGCGGTTCGATGACCAACCACTGGGTGGACATCAAAAACGCTGACTTAGTATTGATTATGGGCGGTAATGCGGCTGAGGCACATCCTTGCGGCTTTAAGTGGGTGATTAAAGCCAAGGCACAACGCGGCGCCAAGCTAGTTGTGGTTGACCCGCGCTTCACGCGTTCTGCTGCGGTGGCCGATTACTACGCGCCGATCCGTGTCGGTGCTGATATTGCCTTTTTGGGCGGTGTGATCAATTACCTGTTGGCCAACGACAAGATTCATCACGAGTATGTCAAGAACTATACAAACTCGGCCTTCTTGATCAACCCAGATTATGGGTTTAAAGATGGCTTGTTTACGGGCTATGACGAAGCCAAGCGCACGTACGCAAAGGGCACTTGGACGTACCAAATGGAAGATGGGTTTGCCAAGGTTGATCCAACCTTGCAAGATCCCAATTGCGTGTTTCAGTTAATGAAGAAGCATTACGCGCGTTATACGCCCGAGTTGGTGAGTAGCGTGACGGGTACGCCTCAAGACCAATTCTTGAAAGTCTGCGAGATGATTGCCGCAACCTCTGTCGGCAACAAGACCATGACGATCTTATACGCGTTGGGCTGGACGCAACACTCGGTTGGCTCGGAAAATATTCGTACCATGGCAATGATTCAGTTGCTATTGGGCAATATGGGCATGGCCGGCGGTGGCGTCAACGCTTTGCGTGGTCACGCCAACGTGCAGGGTATTACTGACCAGTGCTTGTATTCAGAAGTGTTGCCTGGGTATTTGTCTTCACCCGCTGATGCAGATAAAACCTACGAGGAATACAAGGCTGCGCGCACGCCCAAGGCCTTGCGCCCAGGGCAGATGAATTTTCCGCAAAACTTTCCGAAGTGGTTTAACAGCTTGATGAAAGCTTGGTATGGCGAACATGCCACCACCGAGACGAATTTTGCTTACGACTACTTGCCTAAGCGTGATGCGCCTTACGACATCATGCAAATTTTTGACAATATGCATCATGGCAAGATGTCGGGCTTTATTTCGTCTGGCTTTAACCCGCTAGCGGCAATTGCCAACAAACACAAGATCAGCGCAGCGCTGTCGAAGCTAAAGTATCTTGTGATTGTTGATCCGCTCTCGACCGAAACCAGTGAGTTCTGGAAAAATTACGGCGAATTTAACAACGTCGATGCAAGCAAAATTCAGACTGAGGTGTTTCGTTTGCCAGGCACCTGTTTTGCCGAGCAAGATGGTTCGTTCACCAATTCAAGTCGTGTGATTCAATGGCACTGGAAAGCGGCGGATGGCCCCGGCGAGTCAAAGTCGGATCAAGAGATTATGGCGGCCCTGTTTACGCGCCTGCGCGATATGTACAAGAAAGAGGGTGGTGCCTATCCAGATCCGATTTTGAATCTAACCTGGAACTATACCGATCC
>JBAXLV010000668.1:0-1709 GCA_037134635.1 Alcaligenaceae bacterium | reverse complement strand
CATCATCGGCGGTTATTGAAAAGTTGCATGCTGCGTATGCAACTGCGTTGTCTGAGTCTGACGTAAAAGAGCGGTTAAAGATCATGGGGTCTGAGGCCACCGTGATGACGGCTGCGCAATTTACGTCATTTGTTGCGCAAGAGCGTGCAAAATATCAAGAGGTGGTTAAGCTCTCAGGTGCTCAGGCTAATTGACGCTTCACCGTTAGGCGGGTCATTTTTGCCTTAACGTCTCGCCGGCTTGAGGCGGTAAGCGCCAAAAAGCAAAACTTGGCAAGGCACAGAGCACGCCGATGACTAAAAACCCCACGACAACATCAGCTGCGATCAGTGTGGTCGAGCCGCGCCACAACATACTGAGATGCAGGGCTTCGGCGGCAACACCCACCCCGAGGCTCACACCAAGTTGTTGCCCGATTGCGGCAAAACTACTCGCGCGGCTCATGCTGGCTTGAGATATATCCGCGTAGGCGAGTGTGTTGATCGCTGTGAATTGCAATGACCGAAAAAATCCGCCAAACAGTAAAACGGCGATCATGATCACAGCAGGCGTTGAGGCGGTAAACAACGCGCAACAACCTAGGCTAAGCCCGGTGAATACAGCATTGATGGTGAGCACGCGTCGATAGCCCCAACGATTGAGGATGCGCGGCGCTGCCATTTTCATGGCCATGGCGCCGATCGCTCCTGAAAAGGTAATCAGACCCGCTGACAGTGCGCTGAGCCCAAAGCCAATCTGCAGCATGAGGGCGAGCAAGTAAGGGACTGCGCCTACGCCAAACCGGCAGAGGTTGCCTGCAACGGTTGAGACCCTGAACGTATGAATCTTGAGTAAAGATAAATCCAGTATTGGATTCGCATGGCGTTTGGAGTGCCAGTAGTACAGTGCCCCTGAAATGAGACCCGTGGCAATGAGCGCCAGAGAGATCTCGAGCGAGGGCCCGCCTTGCCCCAGAGATTCAAAGCCACTTACTAGGGTGGCCATACACAGCGCACTGAGCAGAAAGCCCAGCCAGTCTAGGGGGTGAGATTGCTGGTCATCGGGTAATTCGCGAACAAAACGCAGAATCATCCAAATTCCCAAAATACCGATCGGCAGGTTAATTAAAAAAATCCAGTGCCACGAGGCGTAGGTCACCAAAAGCCCCCCAAGAGGCGGGCCCGCCATCGGGCCGATCAGGGCGGGCATCGATAAAAAGGCCATTGCCTTGAGGAGTTCGTGCTTGGGAATGGTGCGAAGCAGAATAATGCGCCCAACCGGAACCATCATGGCGCCCCCGATTCCTTGCACGATCCGCGATAAGACAAGCTGGGTCAGGGATGCCGAAAGGGCGCAAGTCAAAGAACTCAGCGTAAACAGGGCGATCGCGGCAATAAAGACGCGCCGAGCGCCATAGCGGTCGGCCGCCCAACCGCTAATGGGCACAAACACCGCAACGGCCAGCAAATATGAGGTGATTGCAATGTTTAGGCGAACAGGATCCGCGTTCAAATCGGCTGCCATGGTGGGCAAGGCGGTGGTCACCACGGTTGAGTCGAGCATCTGCATTAATAGGGCGCAACCGACGATAAAAGGTAGCATCCGCTCGGGTTTGGCCGACACTGGAGGAGGGGGGCAGGCGGTTTTGGGGTGGTCCAGGCCGGCAGACGCCGCCGCCGTCTGGGAACTCTAGCGGGATCACGGTACCAAGAATCAGGGGTCGGGCGCTA
>JBAXLV010000667.1:0-1710 GCA_037134635.1 Alcaligenaceae bacterium | reverse complement strand
GTCGATGCCGTCGGACATCGCAGCACGGTGATTGTCGATAGCGGCTTTCGCCGCGGCAGCGATGTGGTCAAAGCACTAGCGCTTGGCGCCAAATTGGTCTTGGTTGGTCGCTCAACGCTTTGGGGCGCGACCGTTGCAGAAGATGTTGGTGTTGCGCGCGCGATTCAGTTTTATCGCGAAGAGATTAGCCGAACCATGGCTTATCTCGGTTGCCGCAGTGTCTCAGAGTTGAATCGAAACCTCATTGAATATACCGAGACGCCACATTTGCCACTTAGCATGTAAGCACCTGGGTATCACAATAAGACTTGTTGGCAGGCTACGAACACCTGCTCGGGCGTGACATTCTTAATTTCTGTTGTGCCGTCTTGAGGCAATACGTCGACGCTCGTCTCGCGTGTCCAAAACCATTCGCGATTGCTTTCGTGAAACACCCCCACGTAGGGCACACCCGAAAATTGAGCTAAATGCGAAGGACCGCAATCGTTGGCCACGACCAACTTTGCCTGCATCACCGCTTTTGCAATCTCAGCGATGGGTCGCGTCATCAAATAAACAAAGTCATGACGCCCTAAACTTTGCAAACGTTGATACTCTTGGGCTTCGTCAGGACCCATGACAAAACAGAATTTGGCACTGGGCTCAAGCCTCGTTCGTAGAAGGTCTGCGAGCGCGACATAATGCTCAATGGGCCAGCGTTTGTAGTCGCCCGCGCCGCCGCCAGGCATAAAAACAATATCGCCAGTTGTAGTGTCTGCACCGTTAAGAGCTTGACATTGATCAGCCAAGGTTTGCACACATTGCCTGGCCACCGCCGCAGGATCAAAATCTTTTAAGGCCGCTAAAACACGTAAGTTAGCCAGTCCCATATACTCGGCAAAATTCTTACGATGCGAATGTGTCCAAATAAAATCCGTCACCCGTCCATTCTTAAAACCGAGTCGATATTCAGGGCGCTTGAGCATGGCGGCGATGCCGTATTTTTCGCTTGCAAAATGCAAAGCGATCACGAGATCCGCCTGCCCATCCATCGCCCGAAACACCTCGGACAAACTATCGGCCTGGGTAAAGTCGTCTACCCACGGCAAGCTCAGATAATGTTTGCCAACAGCATCTTGTGCCACGACACGCACATGGCACTGAGGCCAGAATTGTTTGAGTTGATAAAGCAGCGGATAGGACACAATTTGCGTTCCTAAAAACTGCATGCTGCGGATAAAGACAATAACTTTTTTCACAATACGGTTAAGGCAACACGGTAAGTGATAAACGCGGCAAGATACGCCAACACAAAAAGATACGTTGTTGCAATCAGTGGGATCGTCCAACCACCACTTTCGCGTTTTAACGTCGCGAGGGTTGAAAGGCATTGGGGCGCAAACACATACCACGCAAGCATCGACAAGGCCGTCGGTAGGCTCCAGTGCTGCGCAAGAATTGGGCCAAGGGTATCCGCAGCCGAGGGCCCCGTCGCTGAAAGAGCATACACCGTGCCTAAGGCGCTAATTGCAACTTCACGCGCAGCCATGCCCGGAATCAACGCGATCGAGATCTGCCAGTTAAAACCAATGGGCGCCAACACCACAGCCAGCGCGTGACCCAACATACCTGCAACGCTATATTCAATGGCTGGATTGAGCGCACCTTCTGGCGCACCGGGAAAGCTCGCCAAAAACCACAAGGCGATTGTCAAAAGCATAATGACGCCAC
>JBAXLV010000666.1:0-1712 GCA_037134635.1 Alcaligenaceae bacterium | reverse complement strand
CAATCCCAATAAGCCCAATGACCATGACTGGGACCAAAATCTTAAATGACATGCCCGCAAAATAGATCACAAAAAATCCGGCACCAAAGACCAGGATCGCTGTGCCCAAGTCGGGCTGCTTGACGATCAATAAAAACGGCACAAGCAATAACAAACTTGCAAAACATAAATCTAAAAACTTCATCGTACCTTCACGACGATGAAAATACCAAGCAAGCATCAACGGCACTGCGATTTTCATCATTTCAGAAGGCTGGATCCGCGTGATGCCTAAATTCAACCATCGCGTTGCACCTTTGCTCGTATCGCCTACAAACATCACCGCCAACAACAAGACAACACCAAGCACATAAAAAGGGACTGCAAATTTCAGGATGAGTTGCGGCGGCGTCACAGCAACGATCCACATCGCAAAAAAAGCCACGTAAAAATTACGCGCCTGATCTGCAAAACGGGCATCGGTTCCACCCACTGCCGAGTGCATCACCACCATTCCAACTGAGGTCAACAAGAACAAAATCAGCATCAACGGCCAATCGATCGAGTTTAAGCAGCGAAAGACAACTCTAAAAATTATTTTCATGGCGTCACTCTTGGGGCGACTGCCATACGCGATGGTTCGGGCACGGTTACATTTGTTTGACGCGCCGGCTGGGGCGCCGTTTTTTTATCGCGCAACAACCAGGCGTCGAACACCTTTCGAACAATAGGCGCAGCAACGCTTCCGCCCCATCCTGCATTTTCAACGATCACAGCAATCGCAATTTTTGGATCACTGACCGGTGCGAAGGCCATAAACAAAGAATGATCACGCAGACGCTCATCAATCGAACTACTTTGATAATTGGCACCACGCAAACTATAAACTTGAGCGGTTCCGGTTTTACCCGCAGTGGTGTACGAGGCTCCCGCAAAGGCACCCGCAGCGGTCCCAGACACCGTGACCTCTGCCAAGGCGCGCTTAACCACCTGTAAATTTTCTTTCTTTAACGGTATTTTATGTTCAGCCTCAGCCACCGTTAAAATTTGCTCATCGGTGCGTGGGTTTTTAATGGCGCGCACCAAATGGGGTTTCATATAAACACCGTCGTTTGCCAACACCGCAGTCGCTTGCGCCAATTGCATCAGCGTAAACGCGTTATAGCCTTGCCCAACGGTAATTGAAATCGTTTCGCCCGCATACCATCGTTGCTGCTCACGCGTTTTGTAAGCGTTGCGTTTCCATTCGGTCGAAGGCAAAACACCTCGTCTCTCGCCCTCAATATCGACACCCGTCAGCTGCCCAAAGCCGAAGGGCTTCATGAAGTCATGCAGATTATTCACCCCAAGCTCTGGGCCAAGCGAATAAAAATAGGTGTCAGACGAGACTACGAGCGCGCGATGCATGTCTAGCGTACCAAATGCAGTGGAGCCCGAATTTCTGAAGCGCTGCCCACCGAATTCAAAATAGCCCGGATCCGAAATCAAATCCGTCGCACGACGCTTATTGAGCTCGAGCGCAGCCAATGCCACAAAGGGTTTGTACGTTGAGCCAATTGGATAGGTGCCATAAACCGGGCGATTAATGAGCGGATGGTCGGGCGATTCATTCAACAATCGCCAACTTTCTACGTCGATACCATCGATAAATAAATTAGGATCAAACGAGGGTTGCGAGACAAAGGCCAACACATCGCCCGTGGCTGGTTCGATCGCCACCAAAGCGCCCCTCA
>JBAXLV010000665.1:0-1713 GCA_037134635.1 Alcaligenaceae bacterium | reverse complement strand
GTAACACCCCAAGGTAAGCATCAAGAGAGCTGCCAAGCACTTTTTAGGCGTCGTTTGCGACGATTTCATTAAACTGTCATGACTCATACGTTTATGATAGCGGCAGTTTCATCGGGTTGTGCGTCTGAGCAACCCTTTATCCAGGAATCAATTATGCGTCCAGTTCGCAAAGCAGTTTTTCCAGTTGCCGGTTTGGGTACTCGGTTTTTGCCTGCTACGAAGGCAATGCCTAAAGAAATGTTACCTGTTATTGACAAACCTTTGATCCAGTACGCGGTTGAAGAGGCCGTCGCAGCGGGCATTACCGATTTGATTTTTGTGACGGGCCGCAACAAGCGGGCGATCGAAGATCACTTTGACTCAACGCCTGAAATGGAGGCCGAGCTGGCGCGTAAAGGAAAGGCCGAGCTACTGGCAATCGTGCAAGGGATTTTACCGCCACACGTCAGCTGCATCTATATTCGCCAATCTGCGCCGCTGGGTCTCGGCCATGCCGTTTTAACTGCGGCACCCATCGTCGGAGATGAACCTTTTGCCGTGCTGCTTGCTGACGACCTGCTTGACGCAGATCGGCCTGTCATCGGACAACTCATCGATGCAGCATTGACCTATCAAGGCAGCATCCTAGGTGTACAAGAAGTGCCGCTAACTGATACCGACAAGTACGGCATCGTGGCGACAGATCCGGTCAGTGCACGCACCGAACGTGTCCGTCATATTGTCGAAAAGCCTAAGCCTGACGTCGCCCCGTCAACCTTGGCTGTTGTCGGGCGCTACGTACTGGATGCTCGGATTTTTGCCCATCTGCGGCAAACGCAGGCAGGAGCAGGCGGTGAAATCCAACTCACCGACGGCATCGCCTCGCTGATGAAAGAAAAGGCAGTGTTTGCGCACCGCTATGAGGGCGTGCGCTATGACTGTGGCAATAAAGAGGGCTGGTTCAGAGCCAATGTGGCGCTTGGGCGCAAATATCACAACCTGATCCCTTAACGTTTTACTTCGACAGCTCATCCCCTGGCCGCGCAGCAGTTGAACTATGCGCGCGTTGGGTTGGTGTTTTTTATTGTCTTGCCCCAGCGACCTCTGCCCGATAAGCGCATCAGCGTTCGCAACGCGACCATCAGGCCAATCACCTCGGTCATCGCAGCCGGTATCCACATCGTTAATCCGCCAATCATTTGATCCGTTTGTGCATCCATCGCGATGGCTCGACCGCAAAGATCAAACAGCGGATATAAATCACGCTCGGTGAAAGCAATGATGGCACCCGCCACCATTTGTGGCGCCATCGTCACGATAGGCGAAAGCACTCGGCCACCTGGGCTCATGGCAGCTGGCGGGCTCACGCGACGATCGAGAATCAGATTCCAGTACATAAAGCCGGTAATCACCACAGACCAGTTCATCAGACGATACAAGCGCCAATCCAGCATCGAATAGAACTGCACTGAGGGAATAAGCCAAACGACCACCAAAAAGATAAAGAGTGCGGGCACAATAATCGGATTGGTTAAGATTGCAATCAGGCTGCGCGCGGCCCAAGTGTGCTTGAAGCGCGCCAGCGCACGGCGCCACGGCAATGGCAAACCGGCTCGCAGGACCTGCCCTGGGTAGGCCGCCATCACCACCAACGGCCCGAGATGATGCAACACAAGATGCTGGATACGATGCATAAAAAACATGCGCTCAGCGTAATAGTCGAGCATGGTGTGC
>JBAXLV010000664.1:0-1720 GCA_037134635.1 Alcaligenaceae bacterium | reverse complement strand
GCCTGACCGGCATCGTCGGCACGTTTTTTGTTAAAGACTATCTCAATCTTTCTGCCGCCTTTTTAGCGACCTTAAGTTTTTGGGTGGTGATCCCCTGGTCACTCAAAATGGGTCTTGGGCATATTGTCGATTTGTTGTGGCGCTTTAAAAGCGGGTTACTTTTTGTGGGCGCTGCCCTCATCGCAGCAAGCTTGCTCATTATGGTGGGCCTGGTTTCGCACCGAGACGCGATGGCCGTACTGCTGTCGGTCGAGGTTTGGTACGTCTTAAGCGCCTTGCTCGCCCCCATCGGTTATGTCTTGCAAGATGCCGTCGCTGATGCCATGACTGTCGAAGCCGTGCCTCACGTTGACGAGCACGGTCAGGCCATCGAACCTGAACGTCTCAAGCTCATGCACACCACCATGCAAACCTTGGGGCGTGTGGCCATTATCGGTGGCTCGGTGTTCGTTGCGCTATTGAACATATACGCCTTTGCTGGCGTACAGCACCTGTCTGAAGCCGAAAAACTGACTCGCTACGCCGAGGTCTACACCTTAGCGCTTAGCATCCCATTGATTTCAGTCGCGGGGGTCGCAGTCGCGGCCTGGCTACACACTCGCGATCAACGACGCTTGATCGAGCAAGGCCTCTCCAAAGAGCAGGCACACGCCGCTCTGACCTCACATATCGAACTTGTCACACCCAATTGGACCATTCTGTTAGGTAGCCTGGTCTTTGTGGCCTTCACACTGACCATGGGTTTGAGTCAAATTAAGTATGGTCAAGAAATTATTTTTATCGGCTCGATGACCATCATCATTTTTTTGATGAGCCGACTCACACGTGATCTTGAACCGCAGATGCGATCAACCCTCGTGGGTACCGCTCTCGTGATTTTTTTCTTTCGAGCGATTCCAACACCTGGGCCCGGTGTGACCTGGTGGCTGATCGACGAGCTTAAGTTTGATCAACATTTTTTTTCAATACTCTCATTGATCGGTAGTGTGCTGTCTTTACTTGGCATGTTTATTTTTCGTCGCTTCATGGCTGAGAAATCGATTGTTTATATCATTGGAACGCTCACCATTTTTGGTACGTTGCTGGCCCTACCGACTCTAGGGATGGTGCATGGTCTGCACCACTGGACAGCCGCGATGACGGGCGGCATCGTTGATGCACACGTCATCGCGCTGATCGATACTGCGCTTGAGTCGCCACTGGGGCAAGTCGCAATGATCCCGATGCTTGCCTGGATCGCGCGCTCAGCACCCGACAATTTGAAGGCCACCTACTTTGCAGTGATGGCTTCGTTCACCAATCTCGCGCTATCGCTCAGTCAACTTGGTACCAAATATCTCAACCAAATTTTTGAAATTACGCGCGCGACCAAAACGGCAACGGCCCAAAGTGCGGCAAATTACACCGAACTTGGGCCGCTGTTACTCACCACGATTTGTCTTGGCTTTGCGATGCCGTTTATCGCGATTGCCATTGTCAAACTCACGCGATTTAAAAGCAACTAGGCCTTCAACCCAGACTATCCGCCCAGATATTGCGCGCCCAGCCCCACGCGTACACGCCTTCAAGATCGGTTGGCCCAGCAGAAATGCCACCTGAACCTGCCACTGTTTTAAAGGTCTTTTCAGCCGCATCGTACTGATGCACACTCGCCACGTGAACAACCTGGTTGTCGTTGACAAAGCTGTAGCAGGTGTTTGTGAGAACGGGCGCAGGGTTA
>JBAXLV010000663.1:0-1732 GCA_037134635.1 Alcaligenaceae bacterium | reverse complement strand
ACACCACAACATGATTGGTAACGCCAGCTCGGCGACTGCGGTCATTGTGGGCTATGTTGCAGCGGGTACAAAAACGATACGCGTGGGCTCAGGTGGGGTCATGTTGCCCAATCACGCGCCACTAGTCATTGCTGAACAATTTGGCACCTTGGCCGCGTTGTTTCCAGATCGCATTGATTTGGGCTTAGGCCGCGCACCGGGTACCGACCAGTTAACTGCCCGTGCGTTACGCCGCGACTTGCTAGGAAACTCAGACCAGTTTCCACAAGACGTACAAGAATTGCAATATTATTTCGATGACATTCAACCCGGCCAAGCTGTCAAAGCGATTCCGGGCGCTGGATTGCATGTGCCGATTTGGATTTTAGGTTCGAGCATGTATGGCGCACAGCTGGCCGCACATTTTGGTTTGCCCTACGCGTTTGCCTCGCATTTTGCCCCTGACTATCTGCTGCAAGCAATGCAAGCGTATAAAAGTCTGTTCAAGCCTTCGACCCAGTTGACCAAGTCGCATGCGATGGTAGGGGTGAATATCGTCGCAGCAGACACTGACGAGCAAGCGTGGTACCTGTTCACAAGCCATCAGCAAAACGCAACACGCATGCGCCGCAATACGCGCGGCCAGTTGCCCCCACCTATCGATGACATTGAAACGTTTTGGACACCGCACGAAAAGGCGTCGGTTAACGAATCTTTAGCATGCTCGGTAGTCGGCTCGCCCGAAACTGTGCAGCGTGGACTCGAACGCCTGATTGAGCAGACGGGCGCCAACGAATTGATGATTGCCGGTCAAATCTTCGATCACAAGGCACGACTGCACTCGTTTGAAATCGCGGCGCAAGCCGTGCGCAATATTGAACCTGCGGTAGCGATCGCTTAATGTCCCGCCGACTGGCCGAAATGGGCCTGCCGGGATGGTTGCTTCTGATGGGCGCCCTCACGGCGGTTGGCCCCGTTTCGATTGATATGTATCTGCCGGCGTTTCCGGACATGGCCGCTAGCTTAGGCGCGACCGGCAGTCAGGTTGAGCGAACGCTGGCGGCCTACTTAATTGGTATGGCCTGCGCCCAGTTAATTTATGGCCCCCTTGCTGACCGCTTTGGTCGCAAACCGCCTCTCTATGGTGCCCTCCTGGTATATATCGTGGCCTCAGCGGGTTGTGCCTTGGCACCTACCGTTGAATTTCTAACCGTGTGCCGGGTCATTCAGGCCATGGGCGGTGCTGCGGGCATGGTCATTTCACGTGCCGTGGTGCGCGACCACTACAGCACCCAAGAGGCTGCTCGGGCGCTTTCGATGCTGATGCTGGTGATGGGAGTGGCACCGATTCTGGCCCCCCTGGTGGGCGGTCAGGTACTGGCGCTTGCGGGCTGGCGTGGGATTTTTGCCGTCATCACACTTGCGGGGATCGCGTTGTTGATTGCCGTCTCGCGCATCATGGTTGAGAGCCTACCCCCTGAAAAACAGGTTGCCGTGAGCTTGGGACATATTTTTCGAACCTACTGGGGTCTGGTCACGCACCGGCGCTTCGTCGCCTTTGCGCTGTCGGGGGGGCTTGGCTCGGCCACCATGTTCGGCTATATCGTGGCTTCGCCGCGCCTCTTTATTGAGCATTTTGGCGTGTCGCCCCAGGCTTATGGTTTTTTCTTTGGATTAAATGCCTTTAGCCTGATCGTCGGCTCTCAGGTCAGCGCGCGCTTGTTAAAAAAGCATCGCCCCGAAAAGCTACTAC
>JBAXLV010000662.1:0-1732 GCA_037134635.1 Alcaligenaceae bacterium | reverse complement strand
TTTAGGCGTGATCGTATATGTCGCACTCTGGCTAGGCTTAATCTATATGGGACTGCGAAATTCTTAGTTGGCACCACTCGCTTTCAAAAGCTTTTGGTATATTAGGTGTGCCTACCCAGAACTAATAAAAATCTAGGGTCATTTAATATTTGGGACGATATCTATGCAACGCCTTGCTGCGATGGTGTCTGTCGCATTCATTCTCACTTTGACAGCGATGAATGCCCAAGCGGATTCTCGTGCGCTGAACGCCAAATGCTCACTGAAAATCGATGGCGCGACGTACATGAACAGTCAATGTCACTTCAGCAGCACTGCCGATACTGATAGTTTTGATGACTTAAAACTTGTAATTGTGTGCCCAAATGGTCGTAACGTAGCGTCTACAAACTGCTATGGCTATGAACAGCGCGTAACGCGCAACGGAGTCTTTGGCTATCTATTCAGAGAGGAAGGCGTTGCACGTTTTTGCTGGAATGGTGGAAGTCAGCGAAAAGCGCAAGATTGTTATGAAGGCTTACGCAAAACCGGTGCCTGTTGGGCCAACGCGCGGGCACCCTCCTCGCATGGCGCTAAACAAACTAGCAATATCGAGCTATGCGCTTGGCGTCTGTGAGGCGACCGGCGCGGCAATGTCAATAAAATAGAGAATGCTTAAATGTTCAAACATAATTATGTTCGTTGTGCTGTGGGGTTGCTTTTAAGTGTTGCTTTGTTTAGCGGCGCTTTGGCGCAAGGCTATAAGGGCTCTGACGGCAATAGTTTTGGCGATAAGCTGCCTGGGCGTTGGTTGATTGACACTGTCATTAATCAGGAAGCCCCTAAAATCGCCCACAAAGCCGTACAAGAATTTATGGCCAATGGAGCCATGAATGAAGACGGGCAGGTGATCATTTGGTTGGTCGACCAAGCAGGCGATCAACTTGAAATGGCCTGTCGCATGCGAAGCACTTACGACTGGGAGACTAAAGGAGCGTACTTGTATCAGCGCTCGATCGATGTCAGTATTTCGCCCGACTACTTTAAGATCAATGGTAAGGTCTCAGACAACAAGCAAACCCTTACGAATTTTTGTAACACCGCTTCAAAAGTATTCATCGGAAATCGTGCTAAAGGGAAAACCAGTGAATACAAAATCCTTCAAATCGATCAAGTGAAGATCGTTTACGAGAGTAAAGACGAAAACGGCAAAGCCGTACGCCAAACCGATTTTCGTACTGAGAAAAGTTTTAGCGCTTATCGCGAGTAACCAACGCCTCAAGTTGTCACCACGCTCAAGCCATCCTAGCGTCAACTCACGTAATAATATTTTCTTAAAGCGGTCTAATCCACACATTTCTGAATTTCACAAAGCCGTCAAATTGCAAAGCGACCGAGCCACCATCAGGTAATTTGCTATTTTGCACGTCGGCAGTCTTGATACCGTTCACCATGAATTGCAGGTGGGGCCCATTCGCCTTAATGTTCAGCGTGTTCCAGCGATTAACCGATTTGGGAAAATCCGTAACTTTCGACACGTTCACGATCGCACCTGTCGCGTAGGTGGGGTCAGGACGACTATCCCAAACATTAAACTCGTAACAGAACTCTGCGCCGATCTTCTTGGGATCTGAACAGCGGATCATAATGCCAGAATTCGCGACGCTATCAACATACACTTCTGCTGAGAGCTCGAAGTTTTGATAAGGCTTTTTAGTCCACAAATATCCGGTTCCAACTTCGGCTTGGGCCA
>JBAXLV010000661.1:0-1737 GCA_037134635.1 Alcaligenaceae bacterium | reverse complement strand
ATCGACTTTGCTCAATACGCTTGTTCCGCTTGCCTTGGCCGCAACGCGCGAACATTCTGTTGCCCTTGGTGCGGGTAAGCACACCACAACCAGCACGCGCCTTTATCACCTGCCCGAAGCGGGTGGAGACTTGATTGACTCACCCGGATTCCAGGGGTTTGGGCTCTTACATCTCGATCGCGAAGAGATTGAACGTGGATTTCCAGAGTTTGATGCACATATCCCTGAGTGCCGGTTTTATAACTGTACGCACCAGCGTGAGCCAAACTGCGGCGTGCTTGCTGCGTTAGCCCGCCATGAGATCGATGCGGGGCGCCACGCGTTATACGTGCGGCTTGTTGAAGCAAAAGCCGCTCACGATACGTATTAAGGGCTCAACTAGAAGCAGCCTCAGATAACACCTGGCACATTCCTAGCAACATTGCTGCGGTTGCACCCCAGATAAAAAACTGGTTATAGGGCACTGAATAGTATTGTCGCAAACCACCATCGGGTAACTGCGCTTGATGAAAGCGATAATTCGCTGGATTCGTCAAAAAAGTTAGCGGAACTTCAAAAACCTCAGCCACTTCAAACGCATCCGGCGCGAGTGTAAAACCAGGGCGCACCAGCGCTGTGACGGGATTGATGGCAAACCCTGAGCCCGTGAGATATCGCGGCAAGCCACCCAGACATTCAATATGCTCGCGCAGCAAGCCCGTTTCTTCTTCAGTTTCGCGCAAGGCCGTATCCTGCACATCGGCATCACTGGCCTCACAACGCCCACCCGGAAAACTCACCTGCCCCGCGTGATCATTTAAGTGCGCAGAGCGTTGGGTTAACAGTACGGTCAACCCCTCTGGTCGCATCACAATCGGCACCAAGACTGCCGCTTCAACCGGGGTGCCCTCACGCCCCGGAAAGCGCCTGAGCGACTCATTGGGGATATCAAGCGGGCGCTCGATATTTTGAGACAACACCTCACGCAACCAAATGGGATTTAGGTGTTGCGTAGGCACCGCTCCGAACTTTAAAGAAGACGGCACCCAGGGCTGCGTCTTCGGATCAAACGAGGGCCGATGCGGAGTACGCCGCACGCGTGGACTTTCAGGAGGTGTACCAGACATGACGACAGATCATTTTTCAAGAGGCAATGGGTTCCTTTTTAACCGAAACTCTTGCGCCTTGTGGAATAATCGGGTCTATCCCATTATGACTCTCTTGAAAAAACAACTTATGAACAGCATTCTTATTCAGGGCGGTAACGTTCTCGACGTGGTCACTTTGACCTTGGCGCCCGCAGATGTACTGGTTGAAGACGGTCAAATTACCCAAATCGGGCCCAAACTGACAGCTCCGGCCGGTGCAACCACCGTTCAGGCACAGGGCAAAACCGTGATGCCTGGCATGATCGACTGCCATACCCACATCGTGGCCTCGCAGCTCAACCTGGGGCTCAATGCAAATCTACCAAATGCCTTGGCAACGCTGCGTGCGGTCCCCATCCTGGCGGGCATTCTGTTGCGCGGCTTTACTACCGTACGAGACGCCGGCGGGGCAGACTGGGCGCTATCCGAGGCTACCCGTACTGATATCGTTGATGGGCCCCGGATTTTTCTGGCGGGTCGCGCGTTATCGCAAACGGGTGGACATGGCGATTTCAGAGCCCGTACTGATATTCTTGACCCGTGCGCCTGCGTACAGAAGGTAGGCAATATCGGTCGCGTCGTCGATGGCGTTGATAACGTGCGCCTGGCT
>JBAXLV010000660.1:0-1738 GCA_037134635.1 Alcaligenaceae bacterium | reverse complement strand
TGACCTTGCATATCTGGGGCTAGCCACTTTTGGTCGGTAAACAGAAGCTTAAGCGCGCCATTGTTTTGCCGAACGATGCCCGACACAAGCTTGCCCGACGGATCGAATATTTCAACCGAAGAAATGTCTGAATGCGTGAACGCTTGCCGTATACGAGATTCAATTTCTGCGTAGTCTTTTTGAATCAGAGAATCGATAATCGCAACCGACAAGCCCTCAACATAGTTTTCAGCGGCCTGCAGGTTTCGAAGTTTTAAAGACTGCTTCAGTTGTGCCTGTGTGAAAAAACCACCGGCTACGATGAGTAGCAGCAGCAAGGTTAAAAGCCCGAGCACCGGCCAAAGGGTTCTTAATTGGCGAGGAGTTAACTTCAAAATCTATTCGCCCAGGCTCATTGTTGCAAGCGTTCTATGTGAAGCGCTTCGACGTTGGCATAATCAGCGTCAGACACTTTGACCGGATTGACGAAATCGATTTGACCCAATAGTTTTTTGCAGGTCATATCTTGAGCACAGTTGACAAACGCGTCAAAGAAGGCTTTGCGGATGCCGTCAGATACAGTCGGTTTTGTGGCAATCGGATGAGGTGAAAATTCATCCGATTCATAAATTACCTTCAATAGTGCCTGTACTTCAGGCGGCTCGGCGGAGAGTGTTGCTTTGATACCGCCTCCAGCAGCCACATCGCCCGCAATGACGGCCCGATATACGTTGCTATGGGTTCTGACATACAGCGGATCGATTTTGATACCTTGGTCGGCAAACATCGCTCTAACCAACAGCGACGCGCCAAAGGCGTTGGGCGCCGGAAAAGCAACCATCTTGCCATCAAGATTTTTAAGCGAGACGGTAGATTCAGATTTTTTTACGACGACTAAGCCAGACAGTTTATAGGTGCCTTCTGCTAATAAAGCACTGTATTTCTGGGCTTTTGCAGCAACAACATAGTGGTAGGGATTCAAGTAAACAAAATCTGCCCGGCCTTGGCTGAACCGTGTTTCGAACTCTGGAATATCTTTTGGAACAAACAATTCAAAACACAAGCCGCTGGCCTTGCCGACGCGTTCGAGCAGCGGTCCCCAGGATAACAGGATTTTCATGTGTGGATACTGTGGAACCACTTCGAACGTCAGTCGCTGTTGAGATGAGACGTCTCCGATGCACGTCGACGCCCAGGAAGCGTGACCGGTTAAGGCGCTGGCGAGCAGGCCCCATAAAATTAGCGTTCGAACGATCATTTTTACCTTGTTGCTGTCTGTCAGTTAGCTAAATAAGGCGATTTTAGTTGCGATTTGGTTGATGCGAGTCATGTCTGCGCTCCTTGAGTGTAATTGGAGCAAGCAACAGCAGCGAAAAGATAAAAACCGACCTCATATCACCCCGGTCAGATTAAGATTGATCCAAGTATTATTAGCCTACTCTCGAGCCAAAGCTGTTGTGTCTTTAGCGAGTGTTTGTTTGACGGCTAGTCAGGCAATAATAAGAGATAAAAATTTCACTGTCACAAGGTATTCATCATGCAAGCAAAAATCGCCCAAAAAGCCCCCTACGCAGTTGAAGTTGTCGCAGAGCAAAGCTATTACTGGTGCTCATGCGGTCAAAGTAAAAAACAGCCGTTTTGCGACGGTAGCCATCAAGGCAGCGGTTTCACGCCAACCAAGTATGACGCCACCGATACCAAAACTGTTTATTTCTGTGGCTGTAAGCAGTCAAAGAAAGGCGTTCTGTGTGACGGGAGC
>JBAXLV010000659.1:0-1741 GCA_037134635.1 Alcaligenaceae bacterium | reverse complement strand
ACCGACGCGCTGAGTAATCCCTAGCCGATCAAGCACCTCAAGAATCTCAATCGCGAGCGTTCGATTCACCCCCACAATATCGCGAAATTGGGCGGCAATGAATGTTTGCCCTGCGTGAGCTAAGGCTAACTGCTCAGCTAATTTCGACAATTCAATAAAAGTTGCACGGGTATAAAAACGATCTGAACGTACGCGGTAGAGTTCGCCTTCTTTTACTTTTCGATGCAACAATTCGTTCAGTACCAAGGTCTTTAAACCAGCACTTTGCGCTAAAGCCTCAACCGTTAAGGCCTTGAATCCCGCGGTCATCAGCGCCGGCTGAATTTTTTGCCACATCAGTTGATCAGACGAGTTTGCCGTTGATTGATGCCCCGTCACGGCGACGACTGCACCCAAGATCACAATTTGCCTCTCTGCAGTCAGGTTTTTTAAAAGCGATAAAAAGACACTCGCTTTCATGTGCGGTGCTAAGCGCTGACGCAGCTCTTTTAGATTGGCGCCTGCCTTCTGAGGATGAAGACGGTGATACTGCTGAACCTCTGTCAAGATACGTTCAGCGAGCTGCTTGTGCGCATCTATGAGCAGCACATAGGTCGGCTCTTTTGCAATGACGCGTGCATTTAGTTGGGTGAGCATTGCAGACAATTCTGTCGGTTCAACGTTCAGACTACGACCAAATTGATCAGCGTCGAACCCGGTTTCGGTATGACATGCAAGCATGGCGGCGAGCGCCATCGTTGGTTCGGTATGGCTCAAGGCGTCAAGCTCATTGTCTCTGAGCAGCTTTTGCCGCACACGCTGCGGGGCGACTGGATCGATCACGATTCCTCCGCCGATGGTACGTTGCGCCGATTGATCGCGGACAATGAAGCGATCACCACTTACGCATGCAATCGCTTGACTCAGCACAAGTTGTGCGTGGCCTGTCGCGCCAGGGGCCAAGGAGCCCGCTCGTCGAATGGAGACGTGCGCGATGACCTCTGTGGTGCCCAGGTGCAAGTGCACCTGGTTCCAGTGCGCTAGGCTTTGCGTTTCTGTACTTAAGACGTTCAGACGCACATCTATACGTGTCGTGGGTGCGTGCAGGGTGGGCGCCACAAGCCAGTTTCCACGGCTACATTCTTCTGTGCTAACGCCAACAATATTGAGTGCACAGCGCTCGCCGGCCCTTGCCTCAGTGACAGCAACACTATTTTTATGAATACCACGCACGCGTACGCTGGTGCCCGCAGGAGAGAGCATTAAGCGATCTCCTAATCGTACTTGATGTGAAAAAACCGTCCCGGTGACGACAGTGCCGCTACCCACAATCGAAAACGATCGATCGATTGCGAATCGAAAGGATCGACCTTCTAATCTTTTAGGGTGAAGTTTTCGAGCGGCTTGCGCCAAGCGATTGCGTAGGTCGTCAATGCCGCTTTGTGTGATTGCCGAACATTCGATAATCTCAATACTCGCCAAATTGGTATCGTTTAAACATGCGCGTACTTGTTGACGGACCTCAGCAACACGTTCACTGGATACGCGATCAACTTTTGTCAGTACGGCAACGCCTGCCTGAACGCCAAGTAGATTCACAATGTTTAAATGCTCGATCGTTTGTGGCATCACGCCATCGTCAGCGGCCACTACAAGCATGACATAGTCAATGCCACAGACCCCAGCCAGCATGTTGCGTACGAATCGTTCGTGACCAGGCACATCCACGAAGCCGATCGTTGGTGTTGAAGGAAGTGTCAGG
>JBAXLV010000658.1:0-1747 GCA_037134635.1 Alcaligenaceae bacterium | reverse complement strand
GCACTGGTCAAGATTTTGGTCGATTTTTCTGTTTCAACCATTGCCTACTTTTTTATCGGCTATTCAATCGCCTACGGCACCAACTTTTTCATGGGTGCCGAAGCGCTGGCCGCCAAAAGCGGGTTCGAGCTTGTTAAGTTTTTCTTCTTGCTCACCTTTGCCGCGGCCATCCCAGCGATTGTGTCAGGCGGTATCGCCGAACGCGCAAAATTCAATCCTCAACTATTAGCCACCTTTTTGTTGGTGGGTTTTGTCTACCCATTTTTTGAAGGCATTGCCTGGAACCCCGAGCATCCGTTTGGCTTTCAGGCCTGGGTGAAAGGCTTTAGCGGCGAAGAGTTTCACGACTTCGCCGGCTCAGTCGTTGTGCATGCCGTCGGTGGTTGGATTGCACTGCCTGCCATCATCTTGCTTGGTGCGCGGCAAGGCAGGTACCGTAAAGATGGCCGTATGGCTGCCCACCCGCCCTCAAACGTGCCTTTCCTAGCCTTAGGGGCGTGGATTCTGACGGTTGGCTGGTTTGGCTTCAACGTGATGAGCGCGCAAACCATCGACAAGATTAGCGGCCTCGTCGCCATGAACTCACTGATGGCCATGGCCGGCGGTACCCTGGCCGGTTGGTTCTTTGGCAAGAATGATGCGGGCTTTAGTTATAACGGTCCCCTGGCAGGTCTGGTTGCGGTGTGTGCCGGCTCTGACTTAATGCACCCGCTAGGCGCATTATTTGTAGGTCTCATCGCAGGCGCCTTGTTTGTTTTTGTCTTTACGCTTGAGCAGAACCGCTGGAAGATCGACGACGTCTTGGGCGTTTGGCCTTTGCACGGTTTATGTGGCGTTTGGGGTGGGATTGCAGCCGGTATCTTTGGTCAAAAAGCCTTGGGCGGCATCGGGGGGGTCAGCCTCTCAGCTCAGCTGATCGGCTCGGGCTTAGGCGTTGCCATTGCACTCACCGGAGGCTTCATCGTGTATGGCCTGCTCAAAATGACGATTGGCTTACGCATGGACCCTGAAGACGAACACGCCGGCGCCGACCTCAGTATCCATCATGTGTCGGCAACGCCTGATTCTGAAAGCTCTTGGTAATAGTAATATCGAAGCTCAAACCTCTTTTGAGCTTCGACCAAGGTCTGCTTCCCCATGAAAAAAACTGTCAAGATTGATTATGTGTCAGACATTGCCTGCCCCTGGTGTGCCGTGGGCTTAGGTGCGCTTGAGCAGGCGCTTAAAAACATTGACGGTGAATTTGACGTCGATATTCATTTTCAACCGTTTGAGCTTAATCCACATATGCCTGAAGGCGGGCAGGATGTGATCGAACACTTGACTGAAAAATACGGCATGCCTGAAGCACAAATCCGGGTAAATCAAAAAAATATTCGCGATCGTGCCGCGGCAGTAGGCTTTGATTTTCACCCAGAGGGCCGCAAACACGTCTACAACACGTTTAACGCACATCGCTTGTTGCATTGGGCCGAGGTTGAGCTCGACGCGCAAGCGCAATATCGACTCAAGCGCGAATTACTTGGCACCTATTTCACCTTAGCGGTGAGTTTGGACGATCACAACAATTTGATCGATGCCGTCAAACGCGCTGGCTTAGACACTGTGCGTGCGCAAGAGGTGTTAAGTCAAAACCTGTTCAGCGCCGACGTGCGTTCCCGCCAGCAAAAATATACCGGCTTGGGGATCAGTTCAGTGCCGTCATTGATCATCAATGATCAATACCTACTGCAAGGCGCACAACCTG
>JBAXLV010000657.1:0-1749 GCA_037134635.1 Alcaligenaceae bacterium | reverse complement strand
GTGGTTAAAAGAGGTTGAAAACTATTCGCTGGTGTGCTGATCAGCAAGAGGCTATTCAGTTGACTTAATATTCGCTTGTTGTGCAGCAGCCTTCCATTTTTTCATTTCAGCAAAGACAAACTCGCTCCAGGGGCCAGCACCACGCGGGTCCGCCACCATCCCCTTATCAATAATATTTTTTTGCATCTCTGGATCTGCAAGAATGCGCGCGACGTCCGCACTGATCTTTTGGACGACAGCGGGCGGCGTACCCTTCGGAACGACCAAACCCTGCCAGCCCACGCCCTCAAAGCCAGGATATCCCGATTCAGCCACCGTTGGCAGATTTGGTAATTGTGGGACACGTTGCAAGGTCGTGATCGCGAGTGCTTTTAATTTGCCGGACTTAATATGCGGCAGGGCAACGGCCATGCTGTCGACCAAAATAGAGATTTGCCCGCCGAGTAAATCGGTGACCGCGCTGGCGCTACCTTTATAGTTCACGCCAACCATATTGACGCCTGTTGTGAACTTGAAGAGTTCGCCTGTCAGATGTTGTGTGTTGTTGACGCCGCCATAACCCACATTGAACTTACCCGGTTCTTTTTTGGCTGCAGCAATCAGCTCTTGAACGGTGTTGTAAGGCAGATCGGCACTGACAACAACGATCATTGGCGTGATGGCTAGGCCACCCACGTAGACAAAGTCTTTTGTCACGTCGTACGGGAGCTTGTCAAAGACTGCTGGATTTACGGCCAAAACGCCACTCGTCCCCATCGTCATGGTGTAGCCATCTGCTGCGGCAGTGCTGCCTGCCACCATGCCCGGCACGCCCGTTTTATTTTCAACAATCACCTGTTGTCCCCAGGCAAGTGTGAGTTTTTCGGCAATCATTCTGGCAATGATGTCAGTGGCTTGCCCGGGTGGAAAGGGCACAATCAGTTTGACGGGTTTCTCAGGGAAGCTTGTTTGCGCATGCGTCTGCACATTGAAGATGAGGCAAAGTACGCCGATCAGCAGCGACATAAAAAATTTGAGATGCATAAAAGCTCCTAGAAAGTTTGGCAGTGCCGTCTGAGGATCTGCCAGTGTCTCTGATTTGGCGATTTTTGAATGAATTTGCTGCTAAGTTAGGCTTCGCACTGGTAATTGTCAACTTGAGACGAACGATGCGCGAGACGCTCTCTTTAGCGACGCAAGATGTCTTTTAATACCTCTGGGTCGCACCGCACGTCTACACCGGCCTTTTCTTGGGCCAAGAGCATCGCAATGCGCGAGTCCTTGTCGCTCCATCCCCGCTCCATGGCTTCGGTCATCTGTGCGAGCGTGAATTGTGCAAACTGCATATCGACGTCGACTTCGCGACCAAGCTCATTGGCCAGCGTCACATCTTTGTGAGCGAGTTTTAGTGAGAATTTAGCCGGATCGTAATCGCCGCTTAGAAAATGCGTGGGTAGGCCGTCGAACGTTCGGCGACGGCCCATGGCACCGCTGCGCAAGGCTTTAAAAAGTGTGGGTGCTTCAACACCCGCTTTAACGCCCATCGAAAACACTTCAGCAATTGCAGCGTTAAACATGTAGCCCATGCAGTTGTGTACCAGCTTTGCGACCGAGGCAGCACCAATGGCGCCTAAGTACTGCACATCATCTGACATACACGCTAGAACCGAGGCATATTGTTTGAAAATCTGTTCGTCGCCACTTGTCCAAATCACTAGTTTTCCCGATGCTGCACCCGTTGGGCCGCCACTGACTGGAGCATCTAAAAAA
>JBAXLV010000656.1:0-1754 GCA_037134635.1 Alcaligenaceae bacterium | reverse complement strand
GCACGAAGATTGATTTGAATGATGAATGCTGCGTTGCAGCGAAGCGTGATTCGTAAGGGCCTGTGCTAATCTGAACCGACCTTTTCGAGCTCGAGAATCTCAACATTTATGGTCGAATTCATGCTTCGCCGTATTTTGATCGCCTTGCCGGTTTTATTGCTGGTGAGTTTGATCTCGGCGCTAATCATGGAAATGGTGCCTGGTGACCCAGCGCTGCTGATCGCGGGGCAGGGTGCAACTGACATCGAGCTGTCTCAAATCCGTGAGCAACTTGGTCTGAATCGCCCATTTTTATTGAGACTGATGGACTGGTACCTGGCGTTGGCCCG
This sequence comes from Alcaligenaceae bacterium, assembly GCA_037134635.1. Classification (GTDB taxonomy): domain Bacteria; phylum Pseudomonadota; class Gammaproteobacteria; order Burkholderiales; family Burkholderiaceae_B; genus Zwartia. The sequence goes on along the minus strand of JBAXLV010000656.1, from coordinate 1,425 downwards.
AGGTGACTTAGGCGATTCAATTCTGTTAAATCGTCCTGTGACACAAGCGATTGCTGAGCGGGTTCCGGTGACGTTAGCGTTAGCGGGTTCGGCCTTGGCGCTGACAATTGCGCTAGGCGTGCCTTGTGGCGTCTTGTCTGCTGTGTACGCCAATACCTGGATCGATCATGCCTTGTTAACGTTTTCTTTATTGGGTGTATCGATTCCTAACTTTTGGTTAAGTCTGATGTTAATTGTCTTGTTCGGCGTCATGCTGGATTGGTTGCCCGCCGGCGGGTATGTGCTCTTTGCCGACGATCCGATTGGTTGGATCAAGTGTTTAATTCTGCCGGCGTTTTCTTTGGCCTTGCTTCAGGTTGGTTTGTTGGCGCGCATCACCCGCGCGACGATGCTCGAAGTGTTGCAACAGGATTATGTTCGTACGGCACGTGCCAAAGGCTTGCCGGTATGGTTGGTTGTTGGAAAGCATGCGTTTAAAAATGTATTGATCCCTGTCATTACGGTGATCGGCATTAGCTTTGGTTTGCTGTTGTCGGGTTCAGTCGTGATCGAAACTGTGTATTCGCTACCAGGGATGGGACGCTTATTGGCAAACGCAGTGTTTGGTCGCGACTATCCTTTAATACAGGGTGGTCTGCTGGTCACGGCGGCAGTGTTAGTGCTGTTGAATTTAGCAGTTGATCTGTTGTATGCCGCTGTCGATCCGCGAGTGAAGTATGGCAAGCGTTGATTCGGCGGCCAGTCTGAATGAAGTCAACGCATTGCCTGCTTTAGGTGCGCCACCAACGCCCTTGTGGCGTCAGTTGTTGCGCCACCGCTTATTCATGACCGGAGCAACGATCTTGTTGCTGATGATCTTATTGGCGATTTTCGCTGACTTGATCGAGCTTAGATCACCCGAAAAAATGCAGGTGCGTTTGCGCTTCAAATCTCCTGATTGGCCTTATCCGCTCGGCACTGATAACTATGGGCGAGACATTTATAGTCGCTTGGTACACGGTGCAAGGCTGTCATTGTCAATTGGTTTTGCTGTTGCTTTGGTGACCGGAATCGTTGGGACCGCAATCGGGGTGGCAGCAGGGTATTTCAGACGACTTGATGGCCCCTTAATGCGTTTGATGGATGCCTTGATGGCATTCCCGGCAATTCTGTTGGCGATTGCGATTGCCGCAGCCTTAGGCCCGTCGGCGATGAATGCAGTCATCGCGCTTTCGGTCGTTTATACACCGCGGACCGCGCGGATTGTTCGCGCAACGGTACTGGTTGTACGCGAGACAGACTATGTGCAGGCGGCAAAGGCCTGCGGGGCGCGAGACCGTTGGATTATCTGGCGTCACGTGTTGCCCAACAGCATGGCACCCTTAATTGTGCAGCTCACCTTTATCTTTGCTTATGCCATTTTGGCAGAATCCATCTTGAGTTTCC
>JBAXLV010000655.1:0-1758 GCA_037134635.1 Alcaligenaceae bacterium | reverse complement strand
GGGCGCGATGTTTTAGTCTGCTTTGGCATGAAAGCCAATTCAAACCTTGCCGTGCTTAAAGAGTTCGCAAGGCTCGGTAGTGGTTTTGACATCGTCTCGGGCGGTGAGCTGGCACGCGTTCTAGCCGCCGGTGCAAACCCCGCCAAAGTCGTGTTTTCGGGCGTTGGTAAACAAGCCTGGGAAATGCAAGCAGCGCTTGAGGCAGGCGTTAAATGTTTTAACGTTGAATCACTGCCTGAACTGATGCGCCTATCCGAAGTTGCCACGGCGCTCGGTCAAACCGCAGCAGTCTCACTGCGGGTCAATCCTGATGTCGATGCAAAGACCCATCCGTATATTTCAACGGGTCTCAAAGAAAACAAGTTTGGCATCGCAATCGAAGAGGCGCTTCAGGCGTATACACACGCGGCTTCGTTGCCCGGTATCAATGTGGTCGGTGTTGATTGCCACATTGGTTCGCAAATTACTGAGGTCAGCCCTTATCTGGACGCCTTAGATAAATTATTGAAATTAATTGATGCGTTAAAAGTTGCGGGCATCACACTGAAGCACTTGGATCTGGGTGGCGGTCTCGGGATTCGTTATGACGACGAAACACCCTTAGCACCCAAGGTGTTACTCGACAAAGTATTTACTCAACTTCAGGCGCGCGGCTACGGGCACTTACAGCTCGTGCTCGAACCAGGTCGTTCACTCGTAGGCAATGCGGGTGTGTTGTTAACCACGGTGCAATATCTCAAACACACCGAGGCGCGCAACTTTGCAATTGTGGATGCCGCCATGAACGATCTCATGCGCCCCGCATTGTACGAAGCCTGGCACGGTGTATTGCCTGTTGCGCCACGCGCAACCGCGGCAACGCTTTATGATGTCGTCGGCCCCGTCTGTGAAAGCGCCGACTGGCTCGCCCGCGGTCGACAACTCGCCTTGGCCGAAGGCGATGTGCTTGCAATCGAATCGGCGGGCGCCTATGGTTTTGTCATGGCCGGCAACTACAACAGCCGGCCACGTCCCGCTGAGGTCATGGTAGACGGCGAACAATTTCATGTCGTTCGCCAGCGTGAAACGTTCGCCGATTTGATTCGCGGCGAAAGCTATTTGCCGGATTGAATGCCAGCGAGTGCCCGGCTATCGTCCCAACAAACCTTTAAAAAAATGCTCAGTGTTCACTGCCAGCGTTTCAAGGTGATAACCGCCTTCTTGTACCACCACTGTTGGTAGTTTCAGGTCAGCGATCAAACCACCCAACTTGCCAAACCCCTCGGTCGTCACAGCGACCTTTGTTTGCGGATCATCTTTATACACATCAAAGCCCAACGCCAAGACGAGCGCATCGGGCTTAAACGCCTTGAGCGCCGAAAGGGCTTTCTCGACCTGCGTGAAAAATACCGCTTCACTTGAACCATGGGGCATGGGTAAATTCAAGTTATAGCCCTGCCCATGCGCCGCACCTTGCTCATCATCAAAGCCCGCAGTCGCAGGATAAAAATTCATCGGATCGCCGTGTACTGAGATGTAAAAAACATCTTCGCGCTCATAAAAAATTTCTTGTACGCCTTGCCCATGATGTACGTCTGTATCTAGGATCACCACCCGTTGATGTTTTGAGCGCAACATTTGCGCTGCGATCGCCGCGTTATTTAGATAGCAAAAGCCACCTGCGGCATCTTTACGCGTGTGATGCCCAGGCGGACGACACAAGGCATACGCTTGTTGATCACCTGCTAGCACCGCCTTCGCTGCCGACACTGCCGCTTG
>JBAXLV010000654.1:0-1760 GCA_037134635.1 Alcaligenaceae bacterium | reverse complement strand
CGCCTACCTGATGTTAGGTGGCGGAGATCCGGCACGTTTTGGGGAGGCGGTTGGGATGCTTCAAAAGACCAAGAATTGCGTCACGGTGTTAGAACCGTCTGCACCCAAGATGGAAGAAAAGATTCAGTTAGGCGAGTATCTCGTCGGTATGAATGGAAATATACGGGTCATTCCAATGGTGCAGCGCAAGGTGCCGATCGCGTTTGTATTTCCCGAGGACGGTGCGATCCTTGGAGGAGGGCTGATCGCAGTGAGTCGCAGTAGCGCTAATCTCCAATTGGCTCAAGAGGCTGTCAACTGGCTGATCAGCCCCTTTGCTCAAAAAATATTGATGGAAAAGGCCTTTTATTCGCCGACTAATAAAAATGTCAGCGTCAGTGATGAGTTGGTAAAACTGGGTGTAGCAAATCGCGAGCGGTTAGATAAAGTGATTAGCGTTGATGCAGACGCGATGGAGGCTCAGCGTCGCAATTGGATCAGGGCAGTTGAGCGCGCAGTTTCGCCCTGATGCTTGAGCAACCTAAGACAGAGGCGCCGGTCCCCTTTTTGCGCTTGCTAGGGTTGCAAAAGCGCTTTGGTAGCACCGCAGTGATCCGCGATCTATCAATCGAGGTGAAACAAGGCGAGTTTTTTGCGTTGCTTGGGCCCTCGGGTTGCGGCAAAACGACGACTTTGCGCATGTTGGCTGGCTTTATCGCACCCGATGGCGGCACGATTTCACTCGACGGGCTTTCGATAGAGCGGTTGCCGAGCCACCGACGCGACGCTGCGATGGTGTTTCAGAATTACGCTTTGTTTCCTCATATGACAGTGTTCGATAACATTGCCTTCGGCCTGAAGATGCAGAAGCGGCCCAAGGCAGAGATCATTGAAAGAGTGCATGAGGCAATGCGGCTTGTGCGGCTGCCCTCCTATGATGAGCGGTTTCCGAAAGAGTTGTCTGGCGGGCAGCAACAGCGCGTTGCTTTGGCGCGAGCATTAGTGTTGCGCCCAAAATTATTGTTATTAGACGAACCGCTGAGCAATCTTGATGCAAATTTACGCAAGGCGCTGCGCGATGAGGTCATCGAGATTCATCGCGTCACGGGAACAACCACAATTTTTGTTACCCATGACCTAGAAGAGGCGCTCGTGATGGCAGATCGTGTTGCCGTGATGAACAAGGGCCAGGTTGAACAATGCGGAACTCCGCAGGATATATTTTTACGGCCGGCGACGCCTTTCGTAGCCGACTTTATTGGGCACGAAAATATCCTTGAGGGTGAGGTCGGACAAGGTTGGTTGAAGAAAGGTACGTTGCGGATTCAAGTGCCGCTGGCGGCTCAAGTCAAAAGCGCCGGCTTGGCGCGCTTCGCAGTGCTTGCCTCAAATATTGAGTTGTCAGAGCGGCCTCTGAGTCAATACGACAACTGCTTTCTTGGGACGATCACCCGTATCCGGTTTTATGGTGGGCTCACACGGGTGACGGTCAAGCTTGGAGACTGCGAGTTAGTTGCGCAACTCGGTAGCTCGGGGCTGACACGTCAGTTAACTGAAGGTGCACAAGCATAGGCGGCCTTGGCCTCGTCTGATATGGTGAAAATCAAGACTGATGCAGCTCAATAGTCAAAGAACACCAAATAACTTGGATTGGTTTTTTAGTCTGCCAGCAATGCTATTCTTTTAACTTTAAAGAGTAATCTTTTATTAAGAAACTAGTTTTAGTAATTTTTAGAATCTTAAATAAAAAACAATAAAAAATTCTTATTTGATAAAGAAAT
>JBAXLV010000653.1:0-1765 GCA_037134635.1 Alcaligenaceae bacterium | reverse complement strand
GACGTCGGTGCGGGTGCAGACATAAGAAATCACAAAGCCAATCGTCACGGCCAGGGTCGCACCCCCTAGCGCAATCATCGCAGTGTTAGTAATCGCTCGCAGCGATTCTGAATCACTAAAGATCCACTTGTAATTATCAAAGCGTGCCGTCCCGCTCAAGCTAAACGGCCAAGTCACCGCATCAAGCGAGATGGCCCCCAAGAGAAAGATCGGGATGATGCCAATGATTGTGATCAGTGAGTAGAAGCTCACGCTGGCCACCCAGCGATAACGACCAATATCTAGCGTGCCAAGGCGATAGCCTTTGCCTGTAATGGCGACAAACTTACGATCATCAGCAGTGACATGGCGATAGAGTTGCACCAGCGCGGCAGCAGCGATCAGTGCGAGCACACCATAGACTGCCGCGCCACCAATATCAGACGGATAGTTAAAGCGAGTCAGTAAAAAAACCTCGATGCTTAAAATATAGATCTTTGCGGGGTAGCCTAAAAACCAGGCGACATCAAAGCTTTCAAGCCCAATGATAAATAAGATGGTGGCGACCGAAATCAACGTGGGAAGCATGCGCGGTAGCGTGATTTTCCAGAAGGTTTGTACGGGGCCTGCCCCTGCTGCCGCTGAGGCCTCTTCTAAGACTGGATCAATGGCGGATAAGGAGGCGTAGAAAAAAATAAAGGCTAAAGGAAACGTATACAGCGCCTCGACAAACACCATCCCTGCAAACGAATAGATATTGAAGAGGCCGTCTGCAAAAATCGGTGACAGTAATTGATTGATAATGCCGTTGCGTGGTGATAACAGTAGGATCCAGCAGACGGCACCAAGCGTGGGCGGGATCAAATATGGTAGCAACACCGCGATCGGCATCAGACGCCGACCTGGGGTGTTGGTGCGCACTGCAATCCAGGCAAACAAAAAGCCGCAACTACCAGCGCAGACGGTCATGACTGCGCTAAACAGAACCGTTCGCCCCAACAGCTCGAAGCTACGGTATTCAGACAAGATGTTGGCGTAGTTTTGCAGAGTAGCTTGTCGAACCCCCTTGTCTAAGACGGTGAGGCTTTCGTAAACCAACATGAGGCAGGGCACCAGTACGGTAGTACTGACAATCAACAGGCCTAAGAGCAATAAAGACTTTGGCGTGAGCCAAACGCGCTCGCCAGCGCGATTCAAGCGCTCACCTTACCCGCAAAGGCCCAGCAGTCGGTCTGTTTAAGTGTGAGCGTGACCGTCTCGCCTGCTGGCGCCTGTGCGCTGTTGATTTTGAAGCGCAGACGCTGTTCGCCCACGATTGCATCGGCCTCGTAGTGCTCGCCAAAATACATGACATTGTTCACACGCGCCTGTATGACGAGTTGCTGGTGTGTTGAGTCACCGCCGCGCGCTGAGTCGGGTACTGCGGTGAAGTCTTCTGGGCGAATCAATAATTGAATCGCTTCGCCGATCGCGGGCACACTAGGCATGTTGATCGAGATGGATCCAAAGGCCGTTTGCGCAATACCTGAACGCTCGTCGTGGCGCGCGCGAACAGTGCCCGCTATAAAATTGCAATGCCCCAAAAACTGCGCCACAAACATCGTGGCTGGTTTGGTATAGATTTCGTTTGGTGTGCCGGTCATTTCGATTCGGCCTGCGTTCATGACGGCAATGTAGTCAGACATGGACAACGCTTCGGCGCGGTCGTGCGTGACATAAACAGAGGTAACACACATATCCTGGCTTCTGGTGACTGAACAAAGAAATGAAGACTAACGCAGCGTTC
>JBAXLV010000652.1:0-1765 GCA_037134635.1 Alcaligenaceae bacterium | reverse complement strand
CCCGTGTTGTGGCCCCTTGCCAGGTGACGTGATTGTTGCGGGTGTGCGAATCGGGCATGGCTTAGTTGTTCATACCGCCGAATGCCCTGTCGCCCTTCGCGCCCGGATGAAAGAGCCTGAGCGCTGGGTAGACGTTGTCTGGGATCAAGAAACCGCCAAACACTTTTCAGCGCGTATCGAAATCATGGCGCAAAACGAACGCGGTGTTTTGAGCCGGATTGCAGCCGAAGTCGCACAAGCTGACTCGAACATTATGAATGCCACCATGCATGAAGACGCCATTGATACGGTCATGCTGAACCTGACCGTGCAAGTCGATAGCCGCAAGCACTTGGCGCAGGTATTCAGATCGATTCGTCGCGTTCCTCAAGTACAAAAAATTGTACGCGCGAAGGGCTAAGCCCCGACAGGCCGTATCATCACACCCACCACTTTTTTAAGCCAAAGCATGTCTACACCTCACACATTACAGCAGCATCCTGATGCCCCGGGCGAACTCTTGATCTGGACTTCAGTTGATCCCGTCCATGAGCAAGACTTTAACCAGTGGTACGACCAAGAACATATGCAAGAGCGCGCCGCGATTAAGGGATTTCGTTGGTCGCGACGCTATCACTCCGACACGTGCGCGCGCCCCTATTTAGCGCTGTATCAAACCGACACGTTGCGCGTTTTTACCAGTGAACCATATCGACTCGCGTTTACCAAGCAAACCCAATGGTCTGAGCGTAACTTTACACGCATGCGCGATACCCGCCGGCGGGTCAATGCGGTCACGCAACTTTTCGGCGCCGGCACAGGCGCGGCGCTTGCCTTGGTTTGTCTAGATAGTCTAGAGGCTACGCAGGCTGCAACGGCATTTACGCAAGAACTTGCCGCGACCATCGACGGGATACTTAGCGTGCGAGCGCTCTGCCCAGACCCCGTGCTATCTACCCCTTTACCTTCTGAAGACCTCACGACGCGTAAGCTTGAACCATTTATCGTAATCGAAGCCACAACGCTTAAAAAGGCCGATCTTGCAGGGCATTGGCTCACTAAAAAGCTTGGGCTCGAAGCCGAGAATAGTCACAGCTTTCAGTTGCTCTGGGATTTGCAATCGGCGGAGCTGTCACGCTAAGACGCTGACAGACATTAGGTCTTTTTAGCCGTAATCTTCAGTGCTTTGCCGACGGTCTGATTAAATTCACTCACACACGACCCAGAGCATCGCGCAGCCCATTTGGCCACAACGTTTTGACTGGCCAAGCGTTTGACTGTATTCAAATCGTTCTGACTCGGTTTGACAAGAATCATCTTACCTTTAGGCGCCATAGGACAACTTTTTGCGCCCGTATTGCAGTCATATCCTTTTTGGTTCTCGGTTTCGGCAAACGACCACAAGCGCTCAGTCAACTTTGATACATTGATCTCAAGTAGTGCGCGGACATCAGGGTTGAGCTGATCCCACACCTTTTGGTTGACGGCATGAATCTCTTGGTTCCACCCCAACGGTAAGGCGTACAAATGCGTTGCAGCGGAATACCACTGGGCTGTGTACCCCGCCATGCTGCTGGCCACCGCGCAGGCAATCGTTTTTTTATTGAATGCAGGGACTACCTCAGCAATTGGCATACTCAGACTTTTTGCGCCAAGGCCCTCTAGCAACTCTGCCTGAGATCTTGTAATCGTACGCACGGTCTTGCCTTTCAGATCTTGCACACCTCGAATTGGAAAATTACAAAATAGAACCTGAGGCGCATAGGGCGAAACGCCCAGAAACTTG
>JBAXLV010000651.1:0-1769 GCA_037134635.1 Alcaligenaceae bacterium | reverse complement strand
AAAGGCGACCGCAAAGCCGTCTGCGGTGTCTGAGAGCGCCTGAGCGCAAGGGATGGCACCATGTCCGTAGGCGTTAGCTTTGACCACGGCCAGGGCACGACCTCCGTGCAGAGTGCGTGCGGTGAGGTAGTTGGCACGTAGCGCCGCGAGATCGATTAAAGCTTTTGAAGGACGTGTCATAGCTGTCAGAATAAAAATGAATCAAGCCTGTACCGCTGTCGGCGTAGTGAAGGGCAGACGATCGGTTGTTTTGTAACGACTGATCGCCAAGCCTTCAGTACTGATTTCAGGACGTTGACCAGTCACCATGTCGGCGATCAGTTTGCCTGAGCCGCAGGCCATCGTCCAGCCCAACGTGCCATGTCCAGTATTTAAAAAGAGATTCGGCAGACTAGTTGCGCCGACAATAGGGGTGCTATCAGGCGTCATCGGTCTTAGACCTGTCCAAAAGTTAGCTTGTTTGAGGTCACCACCCGGAAATAATTCACTGACGACTTTTTCTAAGGTTGCACGACGCTTTTGGTTCAAACTTAGATCAAAGCCACAGAGTTCAGCCATGCCACCCACACGAATTCGCCGATCAAAGCGTGTGACTGCGACCTTGTAAGTTTCGTCGAGTACCGTTGATTGCGGTGCAAGGGACTCGTCCTTAAGCGGGACAGTGAGTGAATAGCCTTTGACTGGATAAACAGGTAGATTAATTTTTAGAGGTGCGAGTAGATCCCGTGTGTAGCTACCAAACGCTAAAACATAGCGATCCGCCCGAAGGACTTCTTGTCCGATCCGCACCCCAGTCACCTGCCCGCCCTCGCAGAGCAACTGATCAACGGGTGTGTCGTAGCGAAACTCGACCCCAAGCCCTTGAGCGAGGGCTGCTAAGCGGGTTGTAAATAATTGACAATCGCCTGTTTCGTCATTGGGTAAGCGCAAGCCACCCGCAAGCAAGCCTTGCGCGAGACGCAGGCCGGGTTCGACCGACGTGAGTTGGGAAGCGTTGAGCAATTCGTAAGGAACGCCGCATTCTTGCAGCACTTTAATATCGCGTTCGACGTCGTGCATCTGGGCTTGAGTGCGAAATAACTGTAAGGTGCCTGCACAACGCTGCTCGTATTGAATGCCGGTGTCGGCCCGAAGCGTGTCAAGGCAATGGCGGCTGTATTCTGCAACGCGCATCATGCGTTCTTTATTGATTTCGTAGCGAGCCGCAGTGCAATTGCGCAGCATGCTGGTCATCCAGCGCAACTGCCAGAGACTACCGTCGAGCTTGATGGCCAGCGGGGCGTGTTTGGCAAACATCCATTTCAACGCTTTAAGAGGAATTCCAGGTGCGGCCCAGGGAGTGGAGTAGCCCGGAGATATTTGCCCCGCATTGGCGAAGCTTGTTTCATTGGCAACACAGTTTTGCCGGTCAAGGACGGTGACCTTGGCACCCGCCCGCGCGAGGTAATAAGCACTAGTTGTACCAATGACGCCAGCACCTAAAACGATGACTTTCATGGTGATATTCCCACTGTTCAGACAATACTGAAAGTTTAGAGATAGTTGGGTAGCGTTTTTTATTGAAATATATGGCTTTTATTAGCAAAAACACTTTTTTTGTTGCTTTCGCACCCAAAACGCAGAGAAAACCACAAAATCAGCGATTTAAGTGCATAAATCGGCTGTAAGTGTTTGACTCTAGTGGACTTCACCTCTACACTTGGCTTGCAAGATTTTCAAGCGACGCGGTTTTTGTCCCTAGTCGGTCGCCCTTAGTGGTAATCAGTGGT
>JBAXLV010000650.1:0-1774 GCA_037134635.1 Alcaligenaceae bacterium | reverse complement strand
TGCCCCCGGTAGAAATTACGAAGCCATTGGCGCCTCGCCTTTACCCGATGACATTAGCTGGACGATGCCGCATGTGTTGTCGGCAGATGAAATCTCTACCTTGCTTGGTCACTTTGTTGAGTCAGCGGCGCGTGTAAAGCGTTGTGGCTTTAGTGGAGTTGAGTTTTCGGCAGGGCATGGGCATTTGTTTCATCAGTTTATGTCGGCGTACTCGAATACGCGCTCCGATGCCTATGGCGGCAGTTTTGAAAACCGCATGCGTTTGGTGCTCGATATGATCAAGCTGGTGCGAGAGCGTTGCGGCACAGATTTTATTTTAGGGATCAAGCTACCAAGTAACGACGGTATTGAAGGTAGTATTGATCATGCGGCTGCCGCAAAGATCGCTAGCTGTGTGACGCAAACGGGCTTGATCGATTATGTTTGCTTTGCGCAGGGCGCACATGCCAGAACGCTCGAGTTGCATATCCCTGACGCGAACAAAGAGCGTAATCCTTATGCGCCCACACTGAACGCCTTGAAGGCGTCAGTGGGTAAGGTGCCGGTGATGGCACTGGGTCGTATCAATGACCCAGCGCAGGCTGATGCCATTATTGAACAGGGCGAGGCAGAGTTAGTTGGGATTGGACGTGCGCTGATTACGGATGCTGCATGGTCGCGCAAAGCCCAATTGGGGCAAGCCTCGCGTAGTCGATATTGTGTGGGCGGCAACACCTGTTGGAAAACAATCGTCGGTCATGCACCAATCGCTTGCGACAATAATCCGCGGGTAGCGATGCCCGATGAACTCGATGAGGTGTTCACTCCTGCAGCCATCAAGAAACGAGTGGTGGTGGTAGGCAGTGGCGTTGCCGGGCTTGAAGCGGCCTGGATCGCTGCGGCGCGCGGGCATCACTTGACGTTGCTGACGCGCGCGTCTGAGGTTGGTGGCAAAGTGCGTCAACTCGTCTCCTTGCCTGGTGGCGAAGACTTAAGCAGCATCTATGATTACCAGTATGTTGAAGGGGTGCGTGTAGGTGTTGACTATCAGTTAAATCAAGACGCAACGCTTGAGACGATTTTGCAATATAAGCCTGAGGCTGTTGTGCTTGCTACCGGTTCAACAATGATTTGGCCGCGCACGTTGCCAGACGCTTTGCGCTTAGAAGGTTGGATCCCTGATTTGCGTCGCGCCATGAACGAACTTGACGGTGTCACGCAGCGACAATCGGGGACCGCAGTGATTTTAGATATGGATCATACCGAAGGTACTTACGCGTCGGCCGAACGGCTACACACCTTGTTTGATCGCGTCGTTGTGATGACCCCGCGTGCGACGATTGCCGATGAGGTAGCGCTTGTCACGCGCCAAGGGATCTACCGACGCTTTCATGAAAAAGGCATTGATGTTCTTTATGCGGTTGAGCCACGGTGGACCGACACCTTTGAAAATGAAGCGACACTGCAATACCTGAGCATTTACGGTGGTGCTTTAAAAGGCATCGAAAACGTTGCCTTCTTTGCGTACTCAACACCCAGACAACCAAACGATGAGTTGGCGTTGCCGTTGAAAGCCGCAGGGGTAGAGGTTCATTTAATTGGCGATTGTCGTGCGGCAAGAAATATTCTTGCCGCAACCGCCGAGGGTGACGCCATCGGGCGCGCGCTCTAATCCGTTACGCAGTGACAGGCGGACGAACCGTAATTGAATGCGCAGGTCGGTCTGCTGCGTAGTGCGTCGGCCGCCAGTGCAAGGTACGCAGCTCGCCAAACTCATGAGGCAAACGCTCCCAAT
>JBAXLV010000649.1:0-1774 GCA_037134635.1 Alcaligenaceae bacterium | reverse complement strand
ACGAGTTGGCGATCGAAACGTATGGCACGCTCAATGCCGAGGCGAGTAATACCGTACTGGTTTGCCATGCCTTGAACGCTTCGCATCACGTTGCAGGTCGTGCGGCGGATAATCCAGAAGATATTGGTTGGTGGGATAACCTGGTTGGCCCTGGCAAGCCGGTTGATACCAATGTGTTTTTTGTGATTGGGGTGAACAATCTGGGCTCTTGTTTTGGTTCGACAGGTCCGGCCTCGCTGCGCTCTGAAACAGGCAAGCCCTGGGGGGCCGCGTTTCCGGTCTTGACAGTCGAGGACTGGGTGCGTGCCCAGGCGCGGGTTGCTGACAAATTGGGCATCAAACGCTTTGCCGCGGTAATGGGTGGCTCGCTAGGCGGGATGCAGGCGTTGAGTTGGGCGATCACTTTGCCTGAACGTGTTGCGCATTGCGTCGTGATCGCTTCAACGCCGCGCTTATCGGCACAGAACATTGGTTTTAATGAAGTTGCGCGGCGCGCAATTATCACTGACCCAGAATTTCACGGCGGTGATTATTACGCGCACAATACCGTGCCGCGCCATGGTCTTTCAGTTGCGCGCATGGTTGGGCACATCACTTATTTGTCTGATGATGATATGGCTGAAAAGTTTGGCCGTACGCAACGCGAACCCGCTGCGGGCGGCGCCTTTCATTATGGTTATGGGGTCGAGTTTGAAGTGGAATCGTATTTGCGTTACCAAGGCGAAAAATTTTCGCGCTACTTCGATGCGAACACGTATCTGTTGATCACGCGTGCGCTGGATTATTTTGACCCGGCACGTGAAACCAACGGTGATTTGGCAAAAGCGCTTGCGCCAGCCTCTGCAGATTTTCTGTTGATCTCGTTCACCACGGACTGGCGGTTTCCGCCTGCGCGCTCGCGTGAAATCGTACAGGCCCTGCTTAAGAATGAACAAGCTGCAACCTATGCAGAAATCGATGCGCCGCACGGGCATGACGCCTTTTTGTTAGACGACGCGCGTTACCATGGGTTGATGCGGGCTTATTTTTTGCGTATCGCTGCGACGCTCACTGAACGTAAGATTTCGGCAGAGGTACAGCCATGACCACTCAGCTGCAATCGCGTCAGGCCGCAGCGTTGCGGGGAGATCTTGCGCGTATCGCTCAGTGGGTGCAGCCACAGACGCGCGTGCTTGATTTGGGCTGTGGCGACGGCGCGCTTCTTGCGCATCTCAAGGGCAGCAAGCAGGTGCAGGGCGTTGGCGTCGAGATTAGTGACGAGCGGGTGTTGACCTGCGTGCAACGCGGAGTGCATGTGATTCAGCAAAACCTTGAAGATGGCTTGGCAATGTTCGATGACCAGCAGTTTGACACCGTCGTGCTTTCACAAACGCTGCAGTCGATGCACAACACCGAGCATATTCTGCGTGAAATGACGCGCGTCGGTCGTGAGGCGATTGTCTCGTTTCCAAACTTTGGTTATTGGCCGCATGGTTGGTCAATTTTGTTAGGCCGTATGCCGGTCACGGGGCAGATGCCCTATGATTGGCACGACACGCCCAATATTCATTTATGTACCTTGAAAGATTTTGAACGTCTATCGCACAAGCTTGGTTTCAGTATTCTTGAGCGGGCAACTTTTAATGATCAGCGCGAGGTGAAATGGTTGGCTGGTTGGCGCAGTACCTTAGCGGCTTATCGGTTTACAGCCGACCATCAACGGGTTGATCACAAACGCGCATGACACAACCTAGTCCTGCGCCTGTGGCGCGTGTCGCAGTCTCCAAGCTCTACA
>JBAXLV010000648.1:0-1776 GCA_037134635.1 Alcaligenaceae bacterium | reverse complement strand
TCAGGATCCGGTGATAACGGAGATTGATACCAAGACTACCAAAAACAAAAAGACCTGCAACCATCACCCAGACACCCGACCAACTAAACAGCCAGGGCAACATGGCCAGTAGCGCGATCAAATGGAAAACGATGACAGTTAGTGTGTAAGGCCATTCGATTTTTCGAAGGACCACACCAATCGGAAGCGGCAAGGCCGTTATTATTTTGGTAGTCATACCGCCTCAGCCGATAGCGGCGTGGTTAATTACGATTAAAAAACAGGCTACAGCGTCTTTTTTTAAAGCTCGGTAACGTACATGACTCTTTGCAACAGGCAACTCAACTCTGACTCTTTACTTAGCGTAAAAATATGTCTCGAAGTTTGGCTTTAAAGTCAGCAGAGACCATCGTCGATCCACGCTGAAGAACGCCCAAAGCTTGCAAATCAACCGCCCGTTCTGCGCTCTTAATGACAATCGCTAGTATATCAATCAGCGGCACGCCATCGACGTGACGAAGTTCATGATCAACAAAAAACATGTTTAACGGACCACCCGCAGGAATAAGCACGTTGGCGCCGCGAGCGATCACTTCCCGAGCCGCCTTTCTGAAAGCGTCAATGCCGGTCGCCGGGTCTTGGTAGAGGCGCGAAAAATCTGAATACCCCATTTCGAGCGATGCGCCTTCAACCAGCATATCGCCAAGTCCGTAGCGCTGAGTCATCAACTCCATCTTTTTGCGACTGCCAGAGTTATGCGTCAAAAAACCAAAATGAGCGCCCATCTGTGCAGCAAGGTGAACCGCGCACTCTGTAATAAAGACGGCGGGGATATCCGTCATTTCATGAATTTCAGCCCGCCCCGAGTCGTTCGTGCTTACGTTTACAAACGCTGCATAACCGCGCTGCTCGGCCAGAATGCCGTTGCGTGCCACTTCGCGCGAAACAAGATGCAAACCACTGTCAAGATAGTCTACGCCCGGATAGGTCTCACTAATGGCGTGAAATTCGACCTTGAGTCCTGGCCGAACCACGCGGTTTGCGTGACGCTTTGCAGACTCTTGATAGACGGACCAAAGAGCCGCGTCAGCTTGACCTGAACTGCTTTGCAGCCAAAGTGTTGATTGGTTGGACATGTTGTCTTGACTCCTCAGTCGATTTTTGCATTTGCGACTTTCATAATTTTTAGCCACTTATCTCTTGCACTTTTTGCTAACGAGATAAAACGCAATGTATCACCGGATTGGTACACATTAAGAGAACCGGTGATAAAGCGATTAGCCTCCGCTCGAACAGATCTTTTTCATTTCTGCACAAACTTTAAGAATGGACGCTACCACCTGTGAAGTGCCTGGATCCGCGATCGACGATCCGGCACTCGCCGCGATCAGTAACTGAGACGTATTGTCGCTCAGTGCAACCACATTCAGCGAAGCACTCTTTGAGCCCTCGGCAACTTTAAGACGCAGGCCTGCATCATCTTGAGAGACAATCGTCACCATATTATTAGCAGACGCTAACTTCACCACGGTGGCGTATACATTGTTAGCAGGAACATCCAGGATAACCGTCGCGAACTGATAGGCAGGTTTGCCATTTTGGTCATCCTGCGTCAATTGATGAATTCTTCCTTCTACATGTCGCGCAGCCATAATCCACTGGGCCTGAGCCACAGTTGCGACCGAAATCATAAGGACTGTTGTGATTGACTGAAGCAGTGAGATGACTATTTTCTTAGTTTGCATTTTTATCCTCTGCAGATACAGCACATGGACGCGTATGCGCCAGAATCATGAT
>JBAXLV010000647.1:0-1778 GCA_037134635.1 Alcaligenaceae bacterium | reverse complement strand
GAGGTACTGGGCCGCGCTATTGCCCCCCCTCTGCCCGCTTCGTTAGGGGTACCGGTCGTCGTTGTCAACAAGCCAGGCGCAAATCGCACCATCGGGACGCAAGAGGTTGCACGCTCTGCACCCGATGGCAACACAACTGGTTTGTTTATCAGCGCACACGCCATTAATCCGTATATCCCCAAGAGCCTGCCCTATGACTCTAAAAAGGACTTCATTCCTTTGGCCATGTTGGCACTCATGCCGGGACTCTTAACCGTCAACCCCTCCGTACCTGCCAACACGGTTCAAGAGCTCATCGCACTTGCAAAGGCTAAGCCTGGCAGTCTGTCTTACGGCACGCCCGGTGGTTTGACCTCAGGTCAGCTCTCGATGCAATACTTGATCAAACTCGCGGGCGTCAACATTGTTGAGATTCCCTACAAGGGTGGCGGGCCGGCCTTGGCTGATCTGCTCGCCGGTCATATCCAGATGTTGATTAACAGCCCCACCTCAACGATTCCGCACGTTAACAGCGGCAAGTTGCGCCCGCTCGCCACCACGGGCGCCGTGCGCCCTCCAGCACTCAAGGATGTACCCACCATTGCTGAATCTGGGTTTCCGGGCTTTGAGCTCTATGAATGGTATGCCTTGTTTTTACCGGCCGGCACACCCAAAGAGATCGTGACGCGCTTGCATAGCGAGGTCATGAAGGTGATGGCATCGCCCGAGATGGTTAAGCGCATCGCTGATATTGGGGCGCAAGGCAGCAACGACACGCCCGAGCAGTTTGCCCAATTCTTAGTCAAAGAAGACAAAGTCTGGGGTGATCTGGTTAAAGCGATTGGGATTCAACCAGAATAACTTCTGGCAACCTGTGCCGGTTCACGCTTGAAACGTGTCCGGCACCAGGTCGATGTTGTGGATCACTGACGAAAGCGTGTTCCGGCATCGATTTAAATTACATCACCACTGATGTATTTTGACATGGCATCTGAAGCAAAAAACACCGCAAGATTTGCAATCTCTTCGGGCGTCCCCATCCGACCGTAAGGCAGATTTGCCATTACTTTGGCATAGGCTTGGCGATCGGTTTCGTTTCTGGGATGCAACAGACTCTCGGTACGCGGCGTATGAATTAAGCCGGGATTAATGCCCACCACACGTACACCGTGATTGACCGTCTCTGAACCAAACGCCTTAGTAAAGGCGATCAAGGCCGCATTTGCCACCGAAGTGCCAATCGAGTTTGCGTTCAAGCGCTCACCTGCAATCCCGATAATATTGATCATCACCCCTGACTTGCGAGCGATCATGTGGGGATACAAACTACGGCTAAGCATGATCGTGGACATCACCTTGCCTTCGAAGCTGTCACGAAAATCAACCGGGTCAATGTTCAACAAACTGCCACGACCAATCGCTCCGGCCGAATTAATTAAAATTTCGGTCTCAGGGTAGGCGGCAGCAAGCGCCTCAGCGCCGCCCGGTTCAGATAAGTTGACTGACTCAATCAAGACCTCAACCTTGTGTTCGGACTGAATTTGACGGCGAGCTTCTTCTAAAGACACTAAATCACGCGCAACAAGCCGCAACGGACAGCCCTCAGCGGCCAGCGCTTTCGCAATCGCAAAACCAATCCCTTTTGAGCCGCCGGTGACCAAAGCGACTTTGCCTTTAAGTTGATAGTCCATACCTCATCCTTATACGTGTAATGCTTGCTGAACAGTGATCTAAGCTCCATAATATTCGAGAATCCATTAGACGATCTGATGCCAACTCAATTTTCATAACAAGGCCCA
>JBAXLV010000646.1:0-1785 GCA_037134635.1 Alcaligenaceae bacterium | reverse complement strand
GCTGCACGTTTGGACACGGACCTCGAGCGCCTGACCGTTGAGCGGCGCGCCCAGGCGACACCGTTGCGCGTAGAACAGATCGCGCGGCAGCAATTGCAGATGCGCAATCCACCTCCCGGCATCACGCAGTATGTGACGGCAACCGGAGCCTCCACCGCCTCTGCAAGGCAGGCCGCCCAATGAGCAGTCGCAGCGTACAGCTCAGTTCCAGCCCATTGCTGACCAGCAAAACGCCGGTGTGGCGCAGTCAGCTGATTGTCGCAACGATCGCTGTGGCCTTCGCTGGTTTGGCCGTCAGGGCGGCCTATGTGCAGGTGATTGACAACGCCTTTTTCAAACACCAAGGGAAAGTGCGCTTCGAGCGCACCTTGGCCTTGCCTGCGAGCCGGGGACGAATTTTGGATCGCAATGGCTTGTTGTTGGCCTCCAGTGTGCCCGCGCCCAGCATCTGGGCCAATCCCGAGGACATGGAGCGCGACCCTTCCAAATTGACGCAGCTGGCCCGTTTGCTTGAAATGACGTCTGCCGAATTGGACAAGAAGTTGGCCAACGAAGACAAGACCTTTGTCTGGCTCAGAAGGCAGTTGGACGAATCCGTGGTCAAAGACATCTTGGCTTTGGACATCAAGGGCGTGTATTCCATCAAAGAATACAAGCGCTTGTACCCCGAGGGCGAAGCCGCTGCGCACATCGTTGGCTTTACCAATGTCGAAGACGTGGGCCAAGAGGGCATGGAACTGGTGTTTCAAAAACAACTGGCCGGGCGCCAAGGTTCGCGCCGCGTGATCAAAGACCGTTTGGGCCGCGTCGTTGAAGACGTGGGCGAAGCCGTGTTGCCGGTGGACGGAGAAGACCTGCAACTGAGCATTGACAACAAAGTGCAATTTTTTGCGTATCAAAAATTGCGCGATGCAGTGCTTGAAAACAAAGCCAAAGCCGGTAGTGTGGTGGTGCTGGATGCCCAGTCGGGTGAAGTTTTAGCCTTGGCCAATTACCCCAGTTATTCGCCCGCCAAACGCATCAATTTGAGCGGCGAGCAATTGCGCAACCGTGCCTTGACCGATACTTTCGAGCCCGGTTCGACCATGAAGCCAATTGTGATTTCACTGGCCCTGGAAAAAGGCATCGTCACACCGGAAACCCGCATCGATACCTCGGGCGGCCATTTAACGATCTCTGGCTCCACCATTTCGGACTCCCACGCGCACGGCACTTTGACCGTGAACGAGGTGATTCAAAAGTCCAGCAACATTGGCACGGTGAAAATTGCCTTGCAAATGCAACCCCGCGAAATGTGGGAGATGTACACCCAGGTCGGCTTCGGGCAAAAGCCCCAAGTGCCATTCCCGGGCGTGGTCAGTGGCCGTTTGCGCCCCTATAAAACCTGGCGCCCAATTGAACAGGCCACCATGAGCTATGGCTACGGTTTGTCCGTCAGCTTGTTTCAACTGGCCCGTGCCTACACCTTGTTTTCCCACGACGGAGAAATCATCCCTGCGAGCCTCATGAAAATCAACGAATCTGGCGTCGGCACGCGGGTCATCAGCCCTGAGCATGCGATCGCTGTGCGCAAAATGCTGCACGCGGTGGCCGGCCCCGGCGGCACCGCGCCCAAAGCACAAACCGTGGGTTATTCGGTGGGCGGCAAAACAGGCACGGCGCACAAGCAAGAAGGTAAGGGTTACTCCGGCAAAAAATACCGCGGCTTTTTTGTGGGCCTGGCCCCGATTGAGCGGCCCCGGATCATTGTGGCGGTGATGATTGATGAGCCCAGCAATGGGCGGT
>JBAXLV010000645.1:0-1787 GCA_037134635.1 Alcaligenaceae bacterium | reverse complement strand
CACCGAGACCGCATAACAAGGCGAGTACTAACAAGGTTGGATAGCTCGTACTGGTGTCTTGCAGGGCAAAGCCCATTCCTAAGGCCGGTAGCAGCAGGCTTGCCGTTGACAGCGCGGTCCAGCGGCGACCACCAAAGATGGGAACTAAAAAAGAATAAAAGATCCGTAGTGTGGCGCCTGATAATGCAGGTAGGGCCGTCAACCAAAACATCTGATTTTTACTGAAGTGAAAGCCTGCTTTGTTGAGATTGACGACCACCACCGACCAAAGCATCCAGACACTAAAGGCCAACATGAGCGCTGGGATCGAGATCCAAAGATTGCGTTGGGCGACCCGTTGCCCTTCTGTTTTCCAGAAGTCGGGTTGCTCGGGTTCCCAACGGGTAAGAACGTAACGTGAAGACATGATGAACTCCAAAGACTGTGCGGATCTATGCGTGAGGTGAAAGCGTCGATATAGATTCGTTCGTACTGAGCGCCAAGCGCACAGTGTCACTCCTCTCTTTTCTAAAACTGAAGTGCATCCATACCAGCGAGACACAGACGGTTCCATAAAGCAGCATGAAGCTCGATGAACGAACGCCGGTCAAATCGACCATCGCGCCAAATAAGATGGGTAGAACGAAGCCACCCAAGCCACCCGCAAGACCGACAACGCCCGAGACTGCACCGATATTTTCTGGAAACTCATCCGAAATAAATTTAAAAACAGAGGCCTTGCCGATCGCCATGGCAATGCCGACGATAAAGAGCAGTGTTGTGAACACGATTGGTGTTAAGCCAATAAAGAAATCGCGAGGTCCATTGACGGTGATGACGGTAAAGTTAGTTTGCGGATAGCTCAGTAAAAAAAAGGCGACCCAACAGACCCACATCACCCACCACGTGGTGTGATAAGCGCCGTAGCGATCTGACACCCAGCCACCTACGGCGCGTAGTACGCCGCCAGGTAGCGAAAATACAGCAGCTAACAGCGCGGCTTTTTGTATATCGAAACCGTATTCGCCAACGTAATACTTGGTCATCCAAAGCGCCAAGGCGACATACCCACCAAAGACGACCGAGTAGTATTGGCAGTAGCGCCATACACGTGGGTTTCTAAGCATGAGCAACTGCTGTGAAAACGTCGCGTTCGTAGAAATATTGTGCGTTGGATTGGTGCGCGAGAAAAACCAAAACAACAACGCAGTGATCAACATTGAGACTGAATACACTTTTGGAACGATCGTCCAAGAGCCAGCAGTTGATGCAATGAGTGCGGGTGCAACGAATTTAGTGAGCGCTGAGCCAGAGTTACCTGCCCCAAAGATGCCCATCGCAAGGCCCTGACGATTTTTTGGAAACCAGCGTGCCACGTACGGCGTACCGACTGAAAATGAACCACCGGCCAAGCCAACAAAACAACCAATCGTTAAAAAATGCCAGTATTTTGTGGCATAAGAAAGGAGCCAAATCGGAAGCACGGTGCTGAGCATCAGCAAAAAAAAGACGATGCGACCGCCAAAACGATCGGTCCAGATGCCGAGAGTTACTCGAATTAATGAGCCGGTCAGTACCGGCATCGCCGCGAGCAAGCCAAATTCAGTTTCATTGAGCCCGAGCTGCTGCTTGATCGGGATGCCAATCACGGCGAACATCATCCAGACCGCAAAGCAGATGGTGAAGGCCAACGTACTCGAAGTCAGTACCATATTGGCGTTGCGATTATCGGAAGTCATTGCCTACCTTTATGTCACTGAAGTGGTAGGACACAGACTAGATTGCTGCGCACGCGCTGCCTATTCCCC
>JBAXLV010000644.1:0-1790 GCA_037134635.1 Alcaligenaceae bacterium | reverse complement strand
AAACACTGCAACAAGACGCCGCCAAGTACACAAAATTGATTCGTGAACTAAAAATTACGGCGGAGTGAGTGCCTGGACTGGACGAGGCGGTAGGCGGAGGGCCAGCACAATTCCTGCTACATTCACCACCGCCGCAATCCAGATGGATGACCGGTAACTATTGCTCCAGTCAAACAACCAACCTGCTAAAACGGGCAGGCATATCGCGGCGATACACCAGCCAATATAAAGACGGCTCGCGACAACGCCAAACTGGGTCGCAGGCCAGTGCATGCCGATACCACCTGCGGCCGAGCCCGAGACAAAGCCGTAGCCCATCCCGACCATCGCAAGTGCAATCAAGGCAACGTGTGGATTAGGCCATAGCGTGAGCATCAAGGCGCCAGTCAACGACCATATATGGGCCCCACACATCACTTGTCGAAGGCTGAAGCGGTCCATCAACCAGCCACCCGTGATGCGCGCGCTCGCGATCATCCCCGTGATAAACGAGGTCGCGCCAATTGCGAATTGAGTGCCGCCGCCGTAGGACTGCACGATCCCAGCGGCTTGACTCATCACCATCAGGCCCGCAGACGCGGCCAAAAAGAAGACGATGGCGATCTTAAAAAATAGGTGCCATTGACTCATGCCTAGATACATGGCGTTTACGTCAGCGTTGCGATCTGCAGCGATGGCAGTACTCGCTGTAACTTTGGGGATGTGGCTTCGCAAACCGGTCAGCCAGACTGCAACCAGGCCACTTATAAATACCACAAGTGCTAGATTTAATAACGTTTGACGCAATCCCATTTGTTCGACCGACCAGCCTAGCAAGGGTGCACCAATCATTGCGCCTAAGGGATATAGGCCAACCACGTACCCATTGACTAAGCCGCGACGCTTGGTGGGCGCAAGATTGACAATCTGTTGTGCGGTCGTAAACGCTGTCCCCCCACCCAGACCAAAAAGGATGCCATACCCAAACATGAGCGACCAAAAGCCTTGCGCTTGAGAGGCGAGCCCCAGACCCAAAGCCCCCGTGACACAAGTGACAATCAGTACGGCTCCCGTAGACAAACGCGTATAGAGCACAGGCGCGATATTCATCCCCGTAGCAAACATAATTGTCGAAAGACCAAACACCATGCCCATATCCGTACGCGTGAGCGAGAGCATGGCCTCCATGGATTTTAGAAATACACTGAACGCGTAGATCGTACCAAAGGGTAAGTTCGCAAAGGTGGCAGCTAGGATGAGGCGCATGGCTGACTTCTTATTCTTTTAAAGTTAGCGAGTGATGAAAAGTGAATCGTTTGAGCCAACCTTGAGTTTGCTCAAATAATCGCTCTGCTATTTAAAATACGATGCAGAAATATGATGCGCTTGCATCCATTCGCGGGCAGCTGCCAGTACGATCTGAACTTCATCGCTAGTATTGTACAAATGAAACGAAAAGCGAAGACGGCCTTGGCGCTGAGAGACACGGATATTTTTTGTAGTTAAAAAATCGGACAAGGCGACAAAAGAATGTCGTTGTTCAGCTGTAGGTTGCCTTAGCCCCACCAAGACAAGCTGAGAACGATGGTGCTCGTTCCCACCACTTAAGACGGGTAGCCCGATCAATCGCAAGCCGCCATCAAGCAATTTTGAGAGTTGCAGTACGTGCTGTTCGATCACCGGAACAGTAACCGCTTTTAAGATATCAATTGAGGCTACCGCGGCACTCGCCGAACTGTAGTTATAGCTGCCTGAGTCAAACCTTTTGGCGCCTGGCATGAGTTGGTAAGCGCTATCGCCTTGGTCTCCTT
>JBAXLV010000643.1:0-1791 GCA_037134635.1 Alcaligenaceae bacterium | reverse complement strand
AAACGGGGGTTCCCGCCTCATTTCGTATCAACGCCAAAAGGTAGCAATCTATTCCAAAAATTGCAATACGAGACGGTATCTGCTTATTTTGACCCAGCGCTCGGGAATAACTGAGCGTAGTCGAAGGTTACAGACCTTGAAATGATTTCGTATCTGGTATCTCTTTAGATATACGATATGGTATCTTTTACTTACTGGCAGACACCTCGTCTGTCACTGAAAGTAACTGACCTTTAAGGAGGCCGCTGATGTCAAAGAAAAACAATGGTTTTAGCGATGTTTTCGCTTCACAACCAGCAGGGGTGCTAAGCCTTTGCCGCATTAAAGAAAGTGATCTAGAGATGGACCACCCTTCAACCCGCACCAAGAATCGCCAGACAGCCCCAGTCAAGAAGTACAACAAAGTCTGTGCCCGCACACGCTTTCGCACTGCTCGTCAAGCTCGTGAAGCCTTGTGGGGGGCTTTTGCTGGATTAGACGGCCAGGCCGGCGATGCCCTGAATGGCACACATGTTGGCAACCTAGTTGTCTGCTGCGATGTCTGCCGTGGCTACCACCTATTAAGCCCATCAGAGTGGCTTGGAATCGAGGTGGCCCTTGCTGCCTAGTGAAACCCCAAGTGATATCCAAGTTCGCTTTGCCTATCCCGACGTCGCACTCCAGCTTGAAACAGCCATGTTGCAAGGGGAGTTGGAGGACATTCTTGGCCTGCAGGGCAAAGTCGTTCTCCGCAATAAGTCGGCATTGATCCACATCCCTCTAACGGAACAGTTTCAAATGACACTACGCCCGACTGATGTTGGCTTTGAGGGTTATTCCGAGTGGATGTCTTGGCATGAGCACGTTGATGAAAAACACCAACGTCGCGAAATTCAAGGATCTGTCCGCGCCTCAGTCGAAGTTATTTGTAAACGTAAAGGCGCAACCTTCCAGCCACTCACCTTCACCGTTCACCAGAAAGACCTCGAAGGAGTGATCCATAAAGCTCTTGGAATCATACGTTTTCATACTGGGAAACGCCTTGCTCCTAAATTCATCAAAGTTGAGGAGCTGTCATGACAACCAAAGTAATTAAAACGATAAGCACAAAAACTACAGTAACGATGTATCGGTCATGCGACAGCTGCCTTGCTCGCGCAAAATTTAAGGCAACTTTTAGTTTTGGCGAACTTGATTTCTGTTTGCATCATTTTAAAGAGCACGAGAGTGCCCTAATTATAACTGCTGAAGCTATTTCACCCATTGGAGGTCATGATGAAGATTAAATCTGATATGGCGCATGAACTATGGATCACCTTTCTAGATGGTCGACAAATCAGGCTAGGTCAAGATTCTTCTGTTGAAATTGCAGACAGCGGGTTATTGGTCTTAAAGCACTCTAATAACCAAGTCACCATTTATCCACCCAATTCATGGGTGAAAGTCAAATTGTTAAAGGCAGCGGAGCAGTCCGTTGTAACTCTCCCACTTAAAGGCTTAGGAATTTCTATACCTAGCCCGTAATTGGAGAAAAACCTCAAATAGAAGAGCAGTACCTAAACATCAACCTAGAGAAAGAAGGCCCTATGCAAGAAAATATAAATAACGTAACACCAATCATTAGTCCGCTAAAGATTGAGAACAAGATGCTTGTGATTAACAATCTACGTATATCTAATGTAGAACTTGTTGATTATCTGTCGAGCAAACTAGATATCGAGCGAGCATTTCTCGATTTAATTGAAGCTGCGCTGTTAGTGCGACGCCTATCTGACGTTGCTATAGAAGCAGAGGCTTTAAATTCAGTGGCTG
>JBAXLV010000642.1:0-1793 GCA_037134635.1 Alcaligenaceae bacterium | reverse complement strand
ACCCACCAGCAGACAGGTCGCGACTGAACGAAGAAGTGATTGAATCAACATAACAAGCCTCATATTTTTGGTATCTGAATTAATTAAACCACGGCTTAAGCGCAAGCGACTGACAAAAAGCCAATCGTTTGTACCGTAAACTCGTGCAATACAAAGCCTAAGGTTTAACTAAGCATCCTTATATACTCGTCTGGCAAACAATTTATGCAGCACATTCTTGCGCCTTCGGGCAAACTTCGCGTCGGCGTCTACACGGGGAGTCCGCAATCTTTGATGCTAGGTGCGACCGCGCAAGATCATTACGGCGTAGGCTTTGAGCTTGGGCGCGCGTTCGCGCACTACATCGAACGACCGTTTGAACCGGTAATCTTTGAAAAAAATGGCGACGTGTTAGCAGCTGCAAAGCTTGGCGAAATCGATCTGGCTCTGGTGAACGCCACACCAACGCGTGCTCAATACCTGGATTTTGCTCAAGCAATACTTTTTTCTGCACAAAGCTATCTGATTGGTGCCCAGTGCGTAGCGCGCAAAACAGCAGATCTTGACCGCGCTGGCGTTGTGATTGGGGTGTCGAGTGGCAGCACCTCTGAAACCGTTTTGCCAACAATTTTGCAATTTGCCAAGGTCGTTGCAATCAACAGTTTGGCTGAAGTCACGCAACAACTCAACGAAGCAAAGATCGCTGCCTTCGGCACCAACAAAGGGATCTTGTTTGAGCTTGCAAAGCAGGTTCCTGGTTCAATCGTCTTAGATGGCGCCTGGGGCTTTGAACGGATCGCCTTAGGCATTCCAAAAGGCCGTTCAGCTGGCTTACCCTTGTTGCAACGCTTTTCAACAGACATGCAAGAAAATGGGTTGTTGAAAGAAGTCGTGCAAAGAGCGGGGGCTCAAGGTGTCAGCTTGACTGAGAAATAAGCAGAAGCGATTCAGCCAGAAAAATATAAGAACACTAAAAATTTAAACGGGACTTCACCTCTTATGATCTTCAAAAAATACTTACCTCGCCTGAGCAGCGTATTGGCTACGCTTCTATTTTCAACAACAAGCATTGTTGCGACGGCTCAAACTTATCCAACGAAACCCATTACCGTCGTCGTGCCTTATGGTCCCGGCACCGGTAATGACATCATCGCGCGCATCATTGCCCAGAAGGTCAGTGAAACCTCTGGTCAACCGATGGTGATCTATAATCGGGCAGGCGCTAACGGTGGTATCGGCGCCGACTACGTCGCACGTGCTCTCCCAGATGGCCATACAGTCTTGATCGCCAGCACTAGCAGTATCGTCAATCAGTTTGTGACCAAAGACACTCGTCTTGATATTGCTAAAGACTTCGCGCCTGTAGGCTTAGTTGGTTCTTTACGCAACGTATTAATGGCGCACCAAGCACTGCCCGCAAACTCAATGAAAGAGCTTATTGCGCTCGCCAAAGAAAAACCAGGCCAATTGAATTTTGCTTCAGGCAGCACCGCGACGCATTTTGTTGGAATGATTTTAAAGTTTGTCGCCAAGATCGATTTTACGATTGTCGACTACAAACTGACCACTACCGGAATGACCGACGTGGCGAGTGGGCGTGTCGAACTACTCTGGACCACAACCGCCTCAGCTTTGTCTTTGGTCGATACCGGTAAAGTCAAACTGTTGGGCGTGACGGGTCCTAAGCGCTCGACGGTTGTGCCCACAATTCCTACAATGATTGAATCAGGCTATCCCGAACTCGATATCAGTATTGATTTCTTCATTTTGGCACCAGCTGGTACGCCTGCCCCGGTTGTGGCCAAACTCAATCG
>JBAXLV010000641.1:0-1800 GCA_037134635.1 Alcaligenaceae bacterium | reverse complement strand
TCACATTAGGTTAAAAGGAAGTCACCCATCGTGAGTTCAAGTTTAAATTTTCTTCGTGGTATCCGCATTGCCGACTTCACCTGGGCTGGCGCGGGGCCTTTTTGCACGAAGGTATTTTCGGATTTTGGTGCAGAAGTCATCAAGGTTGAAAGCTCCTCACGCGTGGATCCCGTGCGCTCGGGAGGCCCCTACAAAGATGGCGTACCCGGTATCAATCGCAGCGGTTACTTTGCTTCACGCAACAGTGGTAAAAAAAGTATCTCGCTTGACCTCAAGTCAGAAGAAGGAAAAAAACTCGCGCTTCGACTGATTCAAGAGTCTGACGTGGTGACGAATAATTTTGGACCTGGCGTGATGCAACGCCTTGGGCTTGGTTATGACGACGTTAAAAAAATAAAACCCGATATCATTCATCTATCAATGCCCATGTACGGGCAAGAGGGCCCATTAGCCTCATTGCTTGGGGTCGGCATGACAATTAGCGCAGTGTCGGGTTTATTGTGGTTGACTGCCTACGGCCCGGACGACCCCGTTGGGCCCGGTACGCACTTTCCCGATCACGCGGCAAATCCATACCATGCGGCATTTGCAATCTTAGGTGCGCTACGTTATCGCCGTAAAACTGGACGCGGTATGCGCATCGATCTCGCGCAGGTCGAGTCAACCATTAATTTTGTCGGACCGGCTGTCGTCGAATATGGAACAACGGGTCAAGAGCCGGTTCAGACTGGCAATCGTTCGGTTGCCGACGCCCCCCATAACTTATTCAAATGTTTAGGTGATGACGCCTGGTGTGCGATCGCAGTGCAAGACGACACGCAATGGCGAGCGCTGGCAACCGCAATGAAAAGCGCAGAGCTGCTTAAAGATCAGACGCTACAAAAATCCGAGAACCGCAGCAAGCGAGTTGACGAAATCGAAGCGCGGGTCGCTAGCTGGGTTGCAACCCAAAAGGCGGCTGACGTCGTGCAAATTCTGCAACAAGCAGGCGTACCCTCTGCAATTGTCGCGCGATCAAAAGACTTACTGACCGATAACCCCCATCTTGCAGAGCGCGGGTATTGGCAACAAATTGATCACCCAGAGGTTGGTGAAACGACGTTTACATCGCCGCCTTACTTGATTGATGGAAAGCGGCTTGAACTCAAGCGCCCCCCGCTCATCGGCGAACACACTGAAATGGTTTTGCGCGACATCTTAGGTTGCGACGCAAAAGAAATCGAGAGGCTTAAAGCTGAGGGTATTCTTCAGTAAAGGCTGGATGTGCGCTGTGCGAATCCCGCTAAGCCACTTGCAGTAAGGGGCGGGCCAAGGCACGCGCAGGTGCACCGTCGGAACCCGCCAAGGGCAACGCCAGAAACAAGATTTCGGCACGTTGATTTGAAAGCTCACGTAAATTCGTGACATGCTCGGCGACTAAGACACCGTGCGCAAGCAAAATATGATGCACTGGCCAATCAAAGTCTGCGGGGCGCTTATGAATCGTTAGATCAGGCGTACTGAAATCAACCCCAAGCATTTTTACACCGTGATCAACTAACCACTGCGCTGCCGACGCAGACAGGCTCGGATGATCTTCGTAGCGTTCGGTGTTGACGTATTGTGCCCAACCGGTATCCAACAACACAATATCGCCAGGCTGCACCAAGGGACGCGCCGCTTCGAAGTCGGCAGGCTCAATTAATTCGAGTGGGCCTTTTTCAATGCGCCAGACCACGCCGGGTCCGTATAAGCGATCCAGCGGAATCTCATCAAAACAGGGGCCATCACTTAAAAAGTGGCGAGGTGCATCAACATGCG
>JBAXLV010000640.1:0-1801 GCA_037134635.1 Alcaligenaceae bacterium | reverse complement strand
TTTAGTGCAGTTGCAAGAGAGTCCCGTCGCTCTTGTTCAGTCCAGCGTAAAAAGGTACTGGCAGGCGGGGGCGCAGAAGGCGTAGCGGGCATAAGCGTCAAGTGGATGGGGGTTTGGAGGGCGGGGTATCGGTTGCGATGCGGCTGGCGATCTCAGCATCTCGGGTGTACCAGCGGCCTGCACCGAGTGCTGCTGAGGTGATCCAGAACAAAGGCATGACGCCACCCATGACCGCACCGAGTGCGCCAAAGGCAAGCGGCAACGAGACTTGGCAGCCATTAATCAAGGCCATTCGGAGTCCGAAGGCCTCACCTGCACGGCCAGACGGTGCGTGATGCTGCAGTAAAGCCAAAATCCCCGGCTGCGTCGAGCCCAGTGCGAGGCCTAGCGCGAAGGACATCGACATCAGGATCCAAACTTGAGAAAAGAAGGGATAAAGCAAAAAATTAAGTGCGGTGGCGATCAGGGCGATATTAATCAGTTGCCACGGACGCACATATTGCTGAATGAATGGCAACGCGATACGGATGACAATCGTCGCGCTGGCAAAGGTCGCGAGGATGAGTCCGATCGTGGTTGCAGAGAGCCCGGCACTCACGCCAAAAATCGGTACAACAAAACCGTGGGTATCCCAAGCGCTCGACAGCAGCATGTTGGCGATAAAAACTTTGCGCAGCGCGGGGCTCGCGAACAGGTCGGACACGCTGCGTTTGATTTCGCTTGGCGGGGCTTTAATATGGGAGGCGATCAGGTAGCGTCGTACGCGGGTAAGCCCGAGCAGGCAAAGGATTGGCGATAGCGCGAGTAAGGCAAAGACGCTGCGATGCCCCAGATGATCAATCGAAATCCCGGCGATCAGTGGTCCCACAAGCCCTGAGGTAGCCATCGAAAGAGACAGCCAGGAAAAATTGCGTAAACGATCTTCACCTGTACTTTGGCCCATCTGCCGCTGTACCGCGATCTGAAACGTCATGTGGCCCGATCCTACTAGCACCGCCGCGATCATGAGTGAAGGTAAGCTTTGCCAGGCGAAGGGCACCAGAGACCCGACCACAACCATGATGGCACTGACGCGCATTGGCTTGTAGGGTCCGATCGCGTCGATTAACCGGCCCGCTTTGACTGAGCAAAGCATGGGCAGCAGGGCAAAAACGGCGATCAGTATGCCGACCTCGAGGGTTGAGCGCCCGAGTTCGAGTGCGGTTAGCGTGACGGCAACGCGCCCTCCCGAGATCGCAATATGCACAAGCATGATCAACAGGCAGAGCACCCCTGCGCTAGCAAACGCAGAAGGGGGAGATTGGGGCGAAGGTTGCGGGGGCGACATACTCACAGTATTAAGGGTAAATTGTCTTCCTCCTGCGGGCTCTTGTCGAGCGCGCTGTGCGATTTTTTGGGTAGATCATGCAAAAAGGCCACGCAACAGAGCAATTGAGCCACACTTTCGATGCCGATCGGCGGTTTGGTGGACTTGATCGATTGTATGGCGCGCAGTCGAGTCTTGCGCTGCAACAGGCTCACGTTGCTGTGGTTGGGATCGGTGGTGTCGGCTCTTGGGTTGCTGAGGCGCTTGCGCGCAGCGGTGTGGGTACGCTCACCCTGATCGATCTTGATCACGTGGCTGAATCGAACATCAATCGTCAGCTGCATGCTTTGTCTGATACGTTAGGCCAGTCTAAGGTTGCTGCGACGGCGGTGCGAATCATGGGCATTCATCCGGGATGCAATTTGAGCTTGATTGTCGACTTTTTAACCCCTGAAAATGTCGCGCAATTACTACCCGTTCAAATCGATGTGGTGA
>JBAXLV010000639.1:0-1802 GCA_037134635.1 Alcaligenaceae bacterium | reverse complement strand
CGCGCCTTGCATCACGCGCAATCCGACCCCGCACCGTACAGCGGCCTCACGGGCCGGCGCAAGTGTCTCGCTGTTTATGCTGCCGATATTAGGGATTGCTGCGATATTCATTTTGCGTGGTGTTAACAAACGTGGAAACGAGGCCTAATCGTGTCACAACATTCAATCGCAGCGACTAGCAATGTGGTGCCAGTCCAGCGCAGCATGCAACGCAGTAGGCGTTGGGCCTTGCTCTGGTCTTACTTTTTTCTGGTGCTTTTTTCAATATTTTTTTTAATGCCCCCGATCTACATGCTGATTACGTCACTGAAAGACAGTGGTGAAGTTTCAGCAGTGACGAATCCCTGGTGGGTGAATCGCCCGACGTTTGATAATTACCTGGCGCTGTTTCGCTCAAGTGATTACCTGACGTTTTTCAGAAACTCGAGTGTCATTGCGGTGATTGTCGTGATCGTCACGATGTTGATCAGTATCCCCGCTGCGTTCTCGTTATCGAGAATGAAATTTTGGGGCTCGACCACGTTGGCGACCGGCGTCTTCTTGACTTATCTGGTGCCAGATACGCTGTTGTTCATTCCGTTGTTTATGATCTTTGCCTTTATCAACCAGTTGACTGGCATTGAGCTGATTAACCATTGGTGGGCCTTGATCATTATTTATCCCACCTTGACCGTGCCTTTTGCTACTTGGATTTTGATTGCGTATTTTGCTTCGATTCCTAAAGAGCTAGACGAGGCCGCGTTGATTGATGGAGCCGGATATTTTCAGATGCTGACACAGATCTTTATACCGGTTGCAATTCCAGGGATCATCGCTGCCATGATCTTTGCCTTTACTGTGGCTTGGTCACAATTCTTGTATCCGTTGGCGTTCACGACCTCGGCAGACCAGTTGGTGTTGCCGGTCGGCATCGTGACAACACTGATTAAGGGCGATGTCTATAACTGGGGGCAGATTATGGCTGGTGCCTTGTTAGGGGCTGCACCACCTTTAGTGATCTACGCTTTTTTGATGGATTACTACATTGCCGGGCTTACGGCAGGCGCTACAAAAGGATAATCAAATGGCTCAGGTCAAGTTACAGCAACTCGTTAAAAACTATGACGACACGCCGGCGGTGCGCGGTATTGATCTAGAGATTGCCGACAAAGAGTTTTTAGTGTTGGTTGGTCCCTCAGGCTGCGGCAAAAGTACGACTCTACGCATGATCGCCGGGTTAGAAGACATTACGAGTGGCGATATCTTGATCGGCGATCACGTGGTGAACGATGTGCCGCCCAAAGACCGAGACATTGCGATGGTTTTTCAAAACTATGCGTTGTACCCGCATATGACAGTCTTTGAGAACATGTCGTTTGGCTTGCGTCTAAAAAAAGTACCCAAGCCTCAGATCGCAGAGCGTGTCAACGCTGCAGCCAAGATTTTGGATATTACCGAGCTGCTACAGCGTAAACCAAAACAGCTTTCTGGCGGACAACGTCAACGTGTGGCGATGGGGCGAGCCATTGTCAGAGACCCTAAAGTATTTTTATTTGATGAACCCTTATCGAATCTAGATGCCAAGCTGCGGGTGCAGATGCGCACCGAGATTAAACGCGTGCATCAAAAAGTCAAGACAACCACGGTGTATGTCACGCACGATCAGGTCGAGGCGATGACGTTGGCCGACAGAGTGGTGGTCATGAACGCAGGGCGCATTGAACAGGTCGGCACCCCGCAAGAGCTTTACCATTTTCCGGCGACTAAATTTGTAGCGGGTTTTATTGGCTCGCCTTCTATGAACTTCATCCCCTGTAGGCTTG
>JBAXLV010000638.1:0-1802 GCA_037134635.1 Alcaligenaceae bacterium | reverse complement strand
GGTGATGTTGACTTGAAAGGCCTGATTGATCACCGCGATATCAGTGAGGTCTTGCGACTGAGCGATCGGGGTGACCACGCCCGCGTTATGAATGAAGCGCACGCTGGTGTGTTTGGCCAATAATGGCTTGAGTTGTGCGGCGGCCTGTTCAAGTGCTTTGACGTCGCCCAGATCAACATTGATTTGCGTCAAGGTTGTGCCGTGTGCTTTGGCGGTGGCGGTCAAAGCGTCAGAGGCCACGCGCGACAAAGTTACGAGGTGATCGCCGCTGTGTGCCAGTTGGGTTGCCATCACGGCGCCCAAGCCGCGGGTGGTTCCGGTCAGAATGGTGAGTTGAGTCATCTTTTAAACCCCTTGTTTTAAGCTTGCCTGAATAAATGGATCAAGATCGCCGTCTAACACTTTTTGCGTATTTGAAATTTCAACGTTGGTGCGCAAGTCTTTGATGCGGCTTTGATCAAGAACATAAGAACGAATCTGATGGCCCCAGCCGACATCGGTTTTAGCGTCTTCCATTTTTTGCTGCTCGGCCATACGGTTACGCATTTCAAGTTCAAACAGACGCGATTTCAGCATTTGCATGGCTTCGGCGCGGTTACGGTGTTGCGAACGATCGTTTTGGCACTGCACCACAATGTTGGTGGGGATATGGGTGATACGCACGGCCGAGTCGGTTTTGTTAATGTGCTGCCCGCCCGCGCCGCTGGCACGATAGGTGTCAATGCGCAAATCAGCCGGGTTGATATCGATTTCGATCGAATCATCGACTTCTGGATACACAAAAACACTGGCAAACGAGGTGTGACGGCCACCTGATGAATCGAAGGGGCTTTTACGTACTAAACGATGGACGCCGCTTTCAGTGCGTAAAAAACCAAAGGCATACTCGCCTTCGATTTTGATTGTGGCAGATTTGATGCCTGCGACTTCGCCTTCAGATTCTTCGAGTAGTTCGGCTTTAAAACCTTTACGCTCGGCATAGCGCAGGTATTGGCGCAACAGCATCGAGGCCCAGTCTTGGGCTTCGGTACCGCCAGCACCTGATTGAATATCCAGAAAGCAGTTCAGTGGATCGGCCGGATTTGAAAACATTCGGCGAAATTCCATGCCTTCAAGCGTCGCCTGAAATTGCGCAGCGTCGGTTTCGATCGATTCAAGCGTCTCGTCGTCGTTGTCGCTGGCGGCGAGTTCAAATAACTCAAGAGAATCGGTAATGGCTTGGGCTAAAGATGAGAGGGTATCTACGACCCCTTCGATACTCTTTTTTTCTCGACCAAGCTCTTGAGCCCGTTTCGGGTCGTTCCAGACATTGGGGTCTTCTAATTCGGCGTTGACCACATGTAAGCGTTCAGCTTTGACATCGTAGTCAAAGATACCCCCGAAGCGCGCGTTCGCGCGCCGCGTAATCGTTTAAACGGGAAGAGATTTGATTCTGACGTTCGGCTTCCATCTAGTTGCTTTCCACGATCTGATGATTTAACCCAGTAGTTTAACGGAGAACTGCTCTAGGGCAGCTTAGGCAGCTTCTGCGTATTCAACCACCAGTTGTACTGAGATTCGGCCGTTCCAGACGTTCTGATCAAGCCGGTACGCGACGCGGACGAATTCGGGCAGGCTTTCGGTGTGGCCAAACCAAATGGCATCAAAGCGCTGGTGGCCGCGCTCAAGCGCAAGTTTTAGATGCTTTTCGCCGACGAGTTTTTGGCTTCGCACCATAAATTCATCTAAAAAAAGCGGTGCTGCAAAGCCCGCGCCCCAGACCTCTTGTTCGAGCATCACCGCGACCTGGGCGTTCGCAAAAC
>JBAXLV010000637.1:0-1802 GCA_037134635.1 Alcaligenaceae bacterium | reverse complement strand
GTTGCCCGTTCTTGCGGGTAAATGAGAAGATTGCTTGGAATCAGATGCTTGTGTCATAAAACTCACTCAGGTTGAATGTCGGCAGCTTGTGCGACGAGTTTCCAGCGTTTTAATTCTGTATCGATATGTTCAGCAAAGGCCTCTGGGCTGATGGGTGAAGGGCTTGCCCCTTCTTTAATAAAAAAGGCTTTCATCTCTGTTGAGGTTGTGATCGTGTTGATTTCGCGATTAAGCCTCGCCACAACCGCAGTCGGTGTGTTGGCCGGTGCTAGGATACCCCACCAGAGTTCAACAGCGCTCGTGGCGAACCCGATCTCACCCAGTGCGGCTAGGTTAGGTGCAACTTCGCTGCGCGTGACGCTTCCGATAGCCAATGCCCTGATCTTGTTCGCATTCACCTGTGTGAGTAATGATGGTGCGCTAGCAATTAAGATGTCAATCTGTCCGCCGATTAAATCGGTGACTGCTGGACTCATGCCTTTATAGGGGACATGGGTTAATTTAATTTGTGCGGCTTCGGCCAAAATCTCAGTGGCGAACTGGTTGATGCTGCCAACGCCAGAAGTTCCGTAGTTTAATTTTGCAGGATTCGCTTTTGCAAAATCAATCAACTCTTGAAGTGTTCTGAACGGAGTCTGTTGGCTAACGGTGATGAGTAGCGGACCCTTCGCTAGCATTGCGACGGGTATAAAACTTGTTTGTGCGTTGTAGGGCAAGTTTGTTCGAATCGCAGCGCCAGTCGTGAAGGTTGAGGAAAGCACTACCAGGGTGTGACCATCCGGCGGTGCTTTGGCCAAAATCGCATTGGCAAGAATCCCACCAGCAGCAGGTTTGTTTTCAACGACGATAGGCACACCAAGCACTGCCTGAAGCGGTTTGCTCAGCGCGCGTGCAAAAACGTCGTTCGAGCCGCCAGCCGCACTACCAACTAACAGTGTGATTGGTTTGTCAGGAAAAACCGCCTGGCCTGCAGCGGGCATGATGAAGCCAAATAGATTTAGTACGGCGGTTAGGCCGAGCGTCGATAAGCGGATTGCATTCATTGGGTATACATTAGAAGTGAGCGTTGCCGGTTCACGAGTATCGGTGTTGAAAGGCTAAACAACTAGCCAAGCACTCGTTTATAGAATAGATTTGGACTGCTTGCCAGCGACGTATCCCGATCTTAACGGTAGATGACTGCGTGGCGAATCACTTTTACTTCAGAATTCAAATTACAGAGGCGGGTATGCTCAGATCAATTGGTCAGAAGTTTGGGTCATTTTTTATGGCTTGGGTTTGCATCGCAGGTGCAGCGGCACAAACAGAATCTGTCGAACGTTTTCCTAGCAAGCCGATTCGTTTAATTGTGGGTTTTGCGCCAGGTGGCGGAACTGACTCAGCGGCGCGCACGATTGCCGTCAAGTTGTCGTCGTTATTAGGGCAATCGGTCGTGGTTGAAAATCGGGCTGGGGCAGGCGGCAATATTGCTTGCGAGGCGATCGCAAAAGCTGCACCAGACGGCTATACCCTTGGTTTGGCAAATGTTGGTTCGATGGCGGTGAATCCCCACATGCCGGGCGGTACGAGCTACGACCCGCTAAAAGATTTTGAAATGATTTCGGGTGGGGTTACCTTTGGTAATGTGTTGGTCGTGCGAACGGATTCGCCGATCAAGACGCTAGCAGAGTTCATTGCGGCGGCAAAAGATAAAGATAAGCCTTTGTTTTATGGTTCGGCGGGGTTGGGCAGTGCAGGACACTTGGCCGGCGAGCTCTTGCAGTCTCGCGCAGGCACGATGGCAGAACACATCAATTACAAGG
>JBAXLV010000636.1:0-1809 GCA_037134635.1 Alcaligenaceae bacterium | reverse complement strand
GAAGGCGTACCAGTCGCCGTGGCGCCGGCCCCGGTAACAGCGCAGACGCCAGCCCCGCATGGTGATCTTCTGGTATTCAAGGCTAAATCCACAACTTGGGTACGTGTCAGCGACGCCAAAGGCTCAGTTCAGTTTGAAAAGACATTGGCGGCCGGTGAAAGTGCTATCGCTTCTGGTGTACTTCCGCTGGCTATTGTTGTAGGCAATGTGGCAGCGACCGAAATGCTGGTGCGGGGACAAGCCTTCAATTTGGAAGAAGTCGCCAAGAACAATGTTGCCCGTTTTGAGGTGAAGTGATGCAAGAGCAAAAGCCAATTGAATTGGCGTCTCCGCGCGTGCGGTCTACTCTCCGCGCAAATGTTGTGTGGGGAAGCAGGGTGGTTTCCGTCGGTGGTGGTGAGCCTGTTCGGGTGCAGTCCATGACCAACACCGACACGGAACAGGCTGTAGAAACTGCCTTGCAGGTCAAGGAACTGGCGTTGGCTGGTTCCGAGATGGTGCGCATCACAGTCAATACGCCGGAGGCTGCCAAGGCCGTGCCTTACATCCGCGAGCAATTGGACCGGAAGGGAATTGATGAGCCTCTAATTGGTGATTTTCATTTCAATGGTCATCGCCTTTTGTCCGAGTTTCCGGACGGTGCCCAGGCCCTTTCAAAGTACCGTATCAACCCGAGAAACGTAGACAAGGGCGATAAGCGTGATCGCCAGTTCGGCCAGATGATCGAGGCCGCTGCACGCTGGAACAAGGCAGTTCGCATTGGTGTTAACTGGGGTAGCTTGGATCAGGAACTGCTGGCAGCCATGATGGACGAAAACAGCCGTCGCGCGCAGCCCTGGGACGCCAAGCCGGTGATGTACGAGGCGCTAATTACCTCGGCCATTGAATCGGCTCAGCGTGCTGTTGAGATGGGGCTGCCAGCCAATCAAATATTGTTGTCCTGCAAGGTTAGTGGTGTGCGGGATCTGATTGCGGTTTACCGCGAGCTTGGCAAGCGCTGCAACTATGCGCTGCACCTGGGTCTCACTGAAGCCGGCATGGGGACCAAGGGCACTGTGGCATCTTCGGCCGCTTTGGCAGTCTTGTTGCAAGAGGGTATTGGCGACACGATCCGCGTCTCGCTGACTCCCGCGCCAGGCGAGTCGCGCACCCAAGAGGTGGTGATTGCTTCCGAAATTTTGCAGTCATTGGGACTGCGGACCTTTGTACCCAGTGTCACCGCCTGTCCCGGCTGTGGCCGTACCACCAGCACCACATTCCAGGAACTGACGCAGCAAATTGACGATTTCCTGCGCGCGCAAATGCCGGTCTGGCGCGAACGGTTTCCAGGTGTTGAACACCTCAAGGTTGCTGTGATGGGCTGCATCGTTAACGGCCCTGGCGAGAGCAAGCATGCCGATATCGGCATCAGCTTGCCGGGCACAGGGGAGGCGCCGGCCGCGCCCGTGTTTATCGATGGCGAGAAACGCATGACCCTGCGCGGCGAAAATATCGCTACTGATTTTCAGAAAGTGGTTGAAGACTACATCCTGCAACGCTTTGGCTCAGCCAACGCAACTGCTTGAACCTATTCCAAGGCATGAACGAAAAAATTGCACCACAAAAAGTGGAAAAGCTGGTTGCCGTCAAAGGCATGAACGACATTCTTCCGCCCGATTCCGCGCGCTGGGAAGCACTGGAAGAGCGGGTGCGCAAGTTGATGCACCGGTTTGCTTATGAAAATGTGCGTACCCCTATCGTCGAACCCACCGCTCTTTTTGTGCGCGGCCTGGGCGAGGTCACCGATATCGTCGAAAAGGAGATGTACTC
>JBAXLV010000635.1:0-1817 GCA_037134635.1 Alcaligenaceae bacterium | reverse complement strand
TCGGGTGGTGTCGCCACCAATTAATTCGCAGCCATGCTGAGCAGCCAGCGCATAAAAGCCCTCGGCAAACTGCTCAACCCACCTTTCATCAATCGCGGGCAACCCTAAGCCAAGTAAGCAACCCAGCGGGCGGGCGCCCATTGCAGCCAAATCTGAAAGATTCACGGCAAGGGCTTTATGCCCCAACGAACGCGGGTCAACGTCTGAAAAAAAATGACGTCCTTCAAGAAGGAGGTCGGTGCTGGTGGCAACCTGCAGGCCGGGCGTGACCCCGAACAAGGCGCAATCATCTCCGCCCCCTAACAAACCTGCAGAAACAGGCCTGCTAAAGAAACGTTTGATCAAGTCAAATTCGGTTGCCACGCGTGGGCTCAGCGGCGCACAGGTGCTCGCGCTTCGGCTGCGCGTGTTTCAGCGGCTAACTTATCGAGCACACCATTGACGAACTTAAAGCCATCGGTGCCACCAAATGATTTAGCAAGTTCAACCGCCTCGTTGATGGCGACGCGGTACGGCACTTCAACGTGATGAATCAACTCAAAGCTGCCGATCAGCAAAATGCCATGTTCAATTGGCGAAAGTTCAACCAAAGGTCTATCAACAAATGGAGAAAATTTTTCGCGCAGCGCAGGCGCTTCTTTCATTGAGCCGTGCAACAAGGTTTTAAACCACGCCTCATCTGCAAGTTCAAACTCTTCTTCTTCGTGCAAGTGGGCTTCGATCTCGCCGGCGTCTTGCAAACTATCGGTACCGCTGACCAACCAAGCGTACAAACCTTGCAACGCTAGCTCGCGAGCACGCCTGCGCGCGCTGCGCACAGGCTGTACACCGGCCGAATTAGCGTCGTGTATCGGCTTGTTCAAGATCTTCACCCTCGTCTTCGTCTTCGTCGGCTTCAGGTTCAAGCGCTGCAACCAAATTAGCCATTTCAACCGCACACTGTGCGCAATCACGGCCTTTGTCAGCCGCGCGCGCCTCAGCTTGCTCGTCGTTCTCGGTGGTGAGCACTCCATTGGCGACCGGTATACCGGTTTCGAGTGCCACGCGCGCAATCGCCGAAGCACTTTCGTTGCTGACAATTTCAAAATGATACGTTTCGCCACGAATCACTGCGCCCAAAGCAATCAGCGCGTCAAATTCAAAGGTTTCTGCCATACGGGCAAGCGTGACGCCAAGCTCAAGCGCACCGGGAACAGTCACGACCATAATGTCGCGTTCGTCAACACCAAGTGCCTCAAGCTCTTGCAAACAAGTATCGAGTTCGATTAAGCCAATGTCTTCGTTAAAGCGGGCACGCACGATACCGATGTGCAGGCCTTCTCCGTTCATGTCTGGCTCTAGGGTAAAAGGGCTCATGGTGTGCTTCCTATGTGTTACGAGTGGGGGGTTGATGGTCATAGCCTGTAATGTCCAGACCAAAACCAGGCATGATGCTTGGCATTTTGCGTGGGCGCGCCATCAGTCTCATTTGACCGACTTTTAAATCGCGCAAGATCTGTGCGCCCATGCCATAGGTGCGCAAATCCATGCGCCCTGCGTCGCGCTTGACCGCCGTGGTCGCTTGCCCAGGCCAGGCACCAATTTGGCCAAACAGGTGCTCAGCAGAGCCTTGACAATTTAAAAACACCATGACGCCCGCGGGCGCCGCTTTGATCGCTGTTAGGGCTTCGGCCACACCCCAGGTGTGCCCTGCGCTGTGCACATCCAGCATATCGAGCATCGAGGTGGGCTCGTGCACACGCACCAGCGTTTCAACCAACGGATCGACTTGACCCGAAATCAGCGCGATATGTGGGTTGCCCGCGACCGTGTCGCGG
>JBAXLV010000634.1:0-1827 GCA_037134635.1 Alcaligenaceae bacterium | reverse complement strand
CTGGGAACGCAAACGCACCATTCCGAAAAACGCGTCTGCCCTTGAAAAGCTTACAACGGCGGCCATTACAAAGCCCACTGCCGTTAGCCCAAAAACAGCCTCGACCCCAATCGCTAGCAGCCCGGTCACCACTAAGCCCACAGGAAAATCGCGCGGGTCAAAAATGACGCCCTGGGAAATCAAAGAACTCGAACAATTGCCTGCCGAAATTCACGAGATCGAACAAGAACAGGCACAGCTCGTCGTTCAACTTGGCGACAGCGAACTTTATAAAAATGATTCGGTGAAGCTCGCAACGATTCAAGCCCGAATGACCGAACTCGAGGCGCTTTTAGCAAAACGGTTTGAACGCTGGGAGGCGCTCGAAGCGCGCAATCACTAAGATCAAACCATTGCCCAAGGCAGGGTCTCGCCAGCGGCAAGAGGCACCAGCGTTTCACTACCATAGGGCACTTCAAGGGGCACGGTGTAGGCCTCGCGTTTCAAGGTGACTGTGCCCGTGTTGCGCGGTAAGCCGTAGAAGTCTGGCCCGCGAAAGCTTGCAAAGGCTTCGAGTTTCTCAATTTTTTGAGCCCGCTCAAAAGCCGTTGCATACAGCTCAAGCGCGTGTACGGCTGTGTAACACCCCGCGCAGCCACAAGCATTTTCTTTCAAACCTCTGGCATGCGGTGCGCTATCGCTGCCTAAAAAGAAACGTGGACTGTCACTTGTTGCCGCCTCGACCAACGAGACGCGATGTAACTCACGCTTCAAAATTGGTAGGCAATAAAAATGTGGCCTGACACCACCTTTAAAAATCTCATTACGGTTGTAAAGCAAATGCTGAGCCGTAATTGTGGCCGCGATCGGACCTGCCGCATCACGCACATAATCAACGCCGTCTTTGGTTGTGATGTGTTCAAACACGACCTTAAGTTCTGGGAAAGCCTTACGCAGAGGGATCATCACACGGTCAATAAAGAGGGCCTCGCGATCAAAGACATCCACCTCAGGGTCGGTGACCTCACCATGCACCAAGAGCGGCATCCCAACGCGTTGCATCGCCTCAAGCGCTTTTGAACATTTGCCCAGCAGATCAGTGACGCCCGCATCTGAGTTGGTGGTTGCCCCGGCGGGATAAAGCTTCACGGCAACGATATTGCCCGTCTCATGCGCCCGAATAATTTCATCGGGATCAGTCTTATCGGTGAGATACAGGGTCATGAGTGGCGTAAAGCTGCCCTTGGCGACCCCGCTCGCCCTCAACGCGCCCTCAATACGCGCGCGATAAGCTTGCGCGAGCGCCGCCGTCGTCACCGGCGGCTTTAAATTGGGCATGATGACAGCGCGCGCAAACTGTCGGGCAGTGTGCCCGACAATCGCTTGCATTGCCTGATCATCGCGTAAATGAACGTGCCAATCATCCGGGCGGGTGATTGTGAGTGTTTGTTGTGTCATATCATTTCTCAAGCGGCATACTGCGTTCAACAAGCGCAGCAAATAGCGCGCTACCCACGGGGATCACTTCATCGTTAAAGTCGAATTTGGCATTATGCAAAAAGCGGCCCTGTTCGGCACCACCTTGACCCAAACGAAAATACGCGCCAGGTCTTTTTTGCAGCATATACGAAAAATCCTCAGAGCCCATCGACGGAATCAAGTCGCGCACAACGTTTTGAGCACCAAAAAGATCCGTCGCCACGTCTGCCAGAAAGTTAGCCTGTTGGGCTGAGTTGATCGTGGCAGGGTAAGACCGATGGTATTTAAGCTCAGCCGTCGCACCAAACGCCTCAGCCACAGAGGCAATTAAGGCTCGCATTCGGGATTCGACCAACTTCTGCACAGTAT
>JBAXLV010000633.1:0-1827 GCA_037134635.1 Alcaligenaceae bacterium | reverse complement strand
CTTCAATTGAATCGCCTGATGCTCACAAATCGGTTTGCCAAAGGTTTTGCGCTGTTGCGAGTACTTAACCGCCTCATCTAACGAAGCTTGTGCAACGCCAACGCCGCGCGCTGCAACATTGATGCGGCCCAACTCAAGCCCATTTAAAATCATCTGCAAACCCTTGCCTTCTTTTTCGCCAATCAATTGGCTAGCGGGCACGCGACACTGATCAAACACTAGCTCGGCAGAATCAATGCCTTTGTAGCCAAGCTTTTCAAGTTTTCGACTCGCACGAAAGGCATCACTTTTTTCAACGAGAAATAAACTCATGCCTTTATGACGCGGACTGGCATTCAAATCTGTTTTTACCAATACGGCAAAACAGTTTCCATAAATCCCATTCGAAATCCACATCTTGTTGCCGTTGATAATGTAATCATCACCATCGCGGACGGCGGTGGTACGAATCGCCTGTAAATCGGTCCCACAATCTGGTTCAGTGAGTGCAATACCGCCACGCAATTCGCCTGTTGCGAAACGCGGTAAAAACGCTTGTTTTTGCGCCGCAGTCCCATTGCGCTGCAGTGCGGCAGCCATAATCACATGCGAATTAATAATGCCCGATACCGACATCCAAACCACAGAAATGTGTTCGATAATTTTCGCGTAGGTCACCGTTGACAAACCCAAGCCGCCGTACTCTGGGTCGATCAAACAACCAAACAGGCCCATCTCTTTCATTTTTTCAACAATTTCTGCCGGGTACTCATCATCGTGCTCTAACTGCCATGCAAACGGCTTGACCTCTTTTTCTAAAAAGCGATCGACCATATCAAGGATAAGTCGTTCTTGGCCTGCGTCCTGGGTGCTCATTTATTTATCTCCGGTGCTACGGTAAAAGTCATCACTGACTAATCTGATTAAAGGGTTATTCGATTCGACCCAGACACTGCGCAATATCTCGCGCCGATCCTTTTTCAAGACCGAGTACGAGCTGTTCGATTTCAAGGCTACGTGCGGCAGATACCTGTCGCGCTGCGTTGTCACGATACTTAGACACAATGTCTTGTGCGGTTAATGGGCGATCCACTGAACCACGATTCATGGCCTCGCGTTCACGAATGATTCGGCCGTCTTTCAACTCCACAATTACCTCCCCATCAAAGAATTTTGGAAAGCGACTGTCGGGATCGACCGCATATTCCGTGATCGCCGCAAGTGCCAAGACCTTGGGATCTGAGAGGGCGGGCTCATCGATATCATCGAGGGTCAAGCGACCCTTCAACAAGGCTGTACCCACTAAGTAAGGGATGCTGAACTGTGCTTCATACGAGTTTGCAGGGATGCGCTTCGCGTCTTCAGGCTCACATACTGTTTTAACCACCTCTGCTGGCACCAAAACTTTGATACGCCTGATCTGCTCAACCCTGACACCTTGCTCGTAAATCCGAATCGCTGCGTCAATCCCAGCATGCGTGAAGTGGCACGCAGGCAAAGGCTTCACCGATACGCGATCAAGCTCCCACACCCGACCAAGATCTTGCGTCGCCAGACTCAGATCGTAGTCATCACGTCCCACCAAATGACTGGCATACAAGCCAAAGCGCCCCTCATAGGCCAGTCTGGTTCCGGTGTACCCGTGTCGACCCATGGTGGCAGCCGTCACGCCGGCGTAACCCGCCCACCCTGGATGCATGCGCTTGTTCCAGGCGCCATCATTCAGAAACTCTAAACTACCTGCAGCAACAGATAAGGCCACGCCCTGGGCATCCACATATTGCGCAACATTGAGCCCTAGTAACCAGCCAGCCACCATCGTGCAACCAAACGTGCCGATCAGGCCCG
>JBAXLV010000632.1:0-1833 GCA_037134635.1 Alcaligenaceae bacterium | reverse complement strand
GCGCGCGGGCCAGTACAAAGCCATCTTCTAAAGACATGACAGCGCCCTGCGCAAGCATCGGCAACATTGAATGACAAGCATCACCCAGTAGACTGACGCGCCCCACGCTCCATTGTGGCAGCGGCTCTCGGCCCATCAACGCCCATTTGTAGGGCATGGAAAAGAGTTTAATCATGCTGTGGATGTCTTCATTCCAACCCGCAAAGGTGGCGTGACACTCTTCGTGCGTGCCTTGCGCACTCCACGACTCAACCTGCCAGCCGTCGACCTCCATGATGCCGTTGAAATTCATGTATTCGCCACGATGCACTGGATAATGCACGACATGACCACCGGGGCCCACCCAGTTTGTTCCAACCATCCGACGCATGTGCGTTGGCAATTTATCCATCGGCACGACACCGCGCCATGACAACATCCCGGTGTAGACGGGGTTGTCATCACCGAATAAACCATGTCGAATGCGCGAATGCACGCCATCCGCACCAATCAAACCGTCACCTTGCACCGAGTACTGCTGGCCACCGCTTTCATAATGAAGCGTGACCCCCTGAGACGTTTGATCAAAGCCGCGGCATTTGGCATTTAAGTGAATAGCATCTGGTTTTTCGCGACGCACTCCCTCAGCCAAAACGGCTAATAAGTCGGGTCGATACGTTAGATAGTGACCAAACCCATAACGCTCAACCGACTCAAGCCCGACCTCAAAGAGCTTCCAAGCCTGACCAGTATTCCAAAGGCGTATTTCTTTGCCCTCGGCCTCGCAGGCTAAAGCGCGAAACGCTGGCAATACACCGAGCTCGTGCAACACGCGCACACCGTTGGCGCTCAGTTGCACGCCGGCACCCACTTCGCGTAATTCAGAGGCTTGCTCGTAAACATCGACGTCAAAGCCGCGCTTCAATAAAGCCAAGGCGGCGGTCAGGCCGCCAATGCCTCCACCCGCGATCAAAATATGAGGGCGTTTAGATTGAAAAGTCATCTGAGAACTCTTTAGTTGCTTTACCACTGCCTCGACAACGCAGCACAAAGCAAATATTACCGCAGTGTGTATCCGCGCTAAACTGAACCCTAGAAGATTTAAACGAATTTCACCCGTTTTCCCACCTGTTTAATTCAATCACAACAAAAATGGTCGGTCCTCTGGTACGGGTCTTTCAGCGAAGCGCCCTGCGTCATCGCAGCTTTCGCATGCTTTGGATCGCGACCTTGCTCTCTTCTACGGCGCGCTGGGCGGATTTAGTCGTGGTGGGTTGGCTCACGCTTGAATTAACCGATTCGGCCTTGATGGTGGGCATCGTGACCGCTTGCAAAATGGCCGGGATCGTGTTGTCGCCCTTAATGGGCGTTGCAGTAGATCGCATGGATCGACGCAAACTATTAATGCTCGCCTCGATGGTCAGTGGCTTGAACTCGGGGCTCATGCTGGCGCTCTTGTTGACAGGTCAACTCACGGTTACCTATCTTGTGACGCTTTCTTTGGTCAGCAGCCTAATCTGGGCGCTTGATAATCCCACGCGTTCGGCCTTTGTCCCCGACCTAGTTGAGCCTGAAGACTTGAACAATGCCATCGCAACCAACTCGGTAGCAACTGAAATCACAGTCATTGCTGGCCCCGCCCTAGGTGGCTTATTGATTCCGATTTTTGGTATGAGTGGTGCGTATTGCCTCATCACCATTATTTACTGTTTAGATTTATTTGTGCTTTCTCAGCTCAAAGGTGTCAAACAATCTGCACCGCAATTAGACGAATCGCCTATTCAAAGTCTACTAAGCGGCTTTCGCTACGCCTGGGGAAACCACGCCGTGCTTTTCCCACTACTGATTGCTTTA